>NZ_JBNHFG010000021.1:0-48303 GCF_059090025.1 Arthrobacter sp. Y3224198 | reverse complement strand
GGCGGGCCTGAGGCCGTCGTCGGCGACGTCTGCGTGGAGCAGCGGTGGGCTTCCGTCGCGGGGGCGGGTCCCGCCGGCGTCCGGTCCGTTGCTGCCGTTCCCCTGGCGCTTGAGGGCCAGCGGGGCGTCCTGGCCTGTTATTCGTCCCGGCCGAACTTCTTCGGGCCGGCGGAAATGGAAGGCCTCCGCGAACTGGCCGCGGAAGCCGCGGGACCGCTGCGCCTCGCCCTGCTCCTGGACGCGCAGGCAGCCAGGGCCGCCAACCTGCAGGCGGCGCTGGAATCCCGGACAGTGGTGGACCTGGCCGCCGGCATCATCATGGGCCAGAACGGCTGCAGCCAGCAGGCAGCGATCGATATCCTGCGCAGTGTCTCGAACAGCCGCAATATCAAGATCCGCAACGTTGCCGCCGGCGTCGTTGCAGCGGTCAGCGACCGGGTGGACACCCATTTTGACGAGTGATCCCGGCACCGGGGACGTCCCCGCAGGTAAGCTGGGAACCATGTTTGGAACCGGCACAGAACCGGCAGCGGCCTGGCCCGCCACCGGCACCCAGTACGAAATCAGCCGGGCCGGCGCCCGGGCCGTCATCGGCTCCCTGGCCGGAGCGATCCGGCACTATTCGGTGCAGGGGACGGAGCTGTTCCAGTCCTATCCGGACAGCGCCATTCCGCCCTCGGCCAACGGGGTGCTCCTGGCACCGTGGCCAAACCGTGTGGCGGACGGCCGCTGGATCCTGAACGGAGCTCCCCAGCAACTGGACATCACCGAGCCGTCCCGCGGCCATGCCAGCCACGGACTGCTCCGCAACACCGGGTATTCGGTTGTGGCGCAGGAGCAGGCATCCGTGTCGCTGGCCGCGGAAATCTTCCCCCAGCACGGGTACCCCTTCCACCTGCTCCACACGGTGCGCTACAGCCTGGACGACGACGGCGGGCTGCGGGTGCGCCAGGCGCTGGCGAACCGCGGCAGCGAACCCGCACCGGTGGCCCTTGGCGCCCATCCGTTCCTGCGGCTGGGAGAGGTGCCCACCAAAGACCTGGTCCTCACGGTTGCGGCCGGCACCCGGCTGACCACCGACGAGCGCCTCATTCCCAACGGGCGCCGGGAACCATCGGGAGACACAGACCTGCGCCGCGGCCGGCGGGTGGGCGGCTTGGACCTGGACAGTGCGTACACCGACCTGGAACGGACCGGGCCGCAAACGGACGGCGCCGCCTACCGGCACACGCTCAGCGCGCCGGACGGGCGGACGGTCAGCTTATGGACGGGTCCCGAATGCGGTTACGTCCATGTTTTCGTGACGGACAAATTCCCCGGACAGGACTGCGCCGTTGCACTGGAACCGATGACCGCACCGGCCAACGCACTCAACAGCGGCGAAGGACTGGTTTGGCTTCCGCCGGGGGAAACCTTTGCCATGCAGTGGGGCATCCGGGCCGGGACGGCGGACGGCGGCGGTAACAGCGGGGGATAGGCGCGTAAAGTCGGCTCCGTCACGGCCCCGGTGTGGAAAGATGGCCCCATGAAATCCCATGCACGCCGGGCCCCTGCGCCCCGGGCACTGCAGGCTGCAGCGGCTCACCCCGCCCGGACCGGCGAGGACGTGCCCTTCGCGCTACGGGTCAGCGCAGCCTGGGCCTGGCGCCTGGGAATCGTGCTGATTGTCGGTGCCGGACTGATCTGGGTACTGAGCCACTTCTCCCTGCTCATCATCCCCCTGATGATCGCGGCCCTGCTCGCCGGCCTGCTGGCCCCGGTTTCCAACTGGCTGCGCCGCAACCGCCTGCCCGGCGGCCTCTCCGTGGCCGTGACCATCGTGGCGTTCCTGGGCATTATCGTGGCGGCCCTGACCCTGGTGGGCCGGCAGCTTGCGCTGGGCTTCCAGAGCCTGTGGGGTGAAACCCAGCAGGGTGTACGCCAGGTCCAGGACTGGCTCTCGTCCGGGCCGCTGCACATCAGCGCCGGCCAGATGGATTCGCTGTTCGACGAAGCAAGCACCACGCTGCAGGACAACTCAGCCAACATTCTCTCCGGTGCCCTCAGTGTGGGCAGCAGCGCAGGCCACTTCGCCGCCGGCGTGCTGCTGACCCTCTTTGCGCTGGTTTTCTTCCTGCTGGACGGACGCCGGATCTGGCGGTTCACTACCGGGCTGCTGCCCCGCAGCGCCCGCCCTGCCGCCTTCGGGGCAGGCATCCGGGGCTGGGAATCCATGGTGAACTACGTGCGGGTGCAGATGGTGGTGGCCCTGATCGACGCCATCGGCATCGGCGGCGGCGCCGCACTGATCGGCGTGCCCCTCGCCCTGCCCCTGGCCGTGCTGGTGTTCCTCGGTTCATTCGTTCCGCTGGTGGGTGCCTTCGTCACCGGCTTCGTCGCCGTCCTGCTGGCGCTGGTGGCCAACGGCGGAGTCAACGCGCTGTTTATGCTCGGCATCGTCCTGTTGGTGCAGCAGCTTGAATCCCACATCCTGCAGCCGTTGATCATGGGGAGGGCCGTGTCATTGCACCCGCTGGCAGTGATCCTGGCCGTCACCGGCGGCACCCTGGCCGCCGGTGTTCCCGGTGCACTCTTTTCCGTACCGCTGCTGGCCATCCTGAACACCATGGTCCGCTACATAGCCGGCCGCCAATGGGAAGGCGACCCCGCCGTGGAGACAGACGGGGACCTCCCCGCGGAGCTCCGTCCGGACCCGGGCCCGGAGCCCGGCAGAACCGACGCCGGCGAAACCGAGCCCGGCCCGGACAACGGCCGAACAGACGCCGACAGCGCCACGAAGGACCAGGCACCCACCACCAACGCAGAGGAAAATCCCCGGCCGTGACCGATCTCCCCAATCTCCCGGTAACCCTCGACGACGTCCGGGCGGCTGCCAAGCTGCTGGACGGCATCATTGCCAACACCCCCATCGAAATGTCCCGGGCCCTGGCCCGCGACACGGGTTCCCCGGTCTACTTCAAATGCGAGAACCTGCAGCGGGCCGGGTCCTTCAAGGTCCGCGGCGCCTATGTGCGGATGGCCAAACTCTCACCTGCGGACAAAGCGCGGGGGGTGGTGGCGGCATCGGCCGGAAACCACGCCCAGGGCGTCGCGGTGGCAGCGGCACGGCTGGGCATCAGCGCCCGCATCTACATGCCGCTGGGGGTTGCGCTGCCCAAGCTCGCCGCCACCCGGGGGCATGGAGCAGAAGTCATCCTGCACGGACACAACGTGGATGAGGCCCTGGCCGAGGCCCAGCGCTACGCGGACCGGACCGGAGCCGTCTTCGTCCACCCCTTCGACAATGTGGATGTGGTCGCCGGGCAGGGCACCATCGGACTGGAACTGCTGGACCAGATTCCGGACCTGGACACCGTGGTGATGGGGGTGGGCGGCGGCGGGCTCCTCGCCGGGGTCGCCGTCGCGCTCAAATCCCGGGCGCGGGAGCTGGGCCGGGAGATCCGCATCATCGGCGTGCAGGCCGAAAACGCGGCGTCCTACCCGCCGTCGCTGGCGGCCGACGCCCTGGTCCCGCTGACCCGGGTGTCCACCATCGCCGACGGCATCGCCGTCGGCCGGCCGGGCCAGCTGCCGTTCTCGATCATCCGGGAACTGGTGGACGATGTGGTGACCGTCAGCGAGGATTCCCTCGCCCGGGCCCTGATTTTCCTGCTGGAGCGTGCCAAGATGGTGGTGGAACCCGCCGGTGCGGTGGGGGTGGCTGCCCTGATGGACGGGAAGATCGAGAACCCCGGAACCACGGCGGTGATCCTTTCCGGCGGCAACATCGACCCGATGCTGATGCTGAAAGTCATCCAGCGGGGCCTGGCCGCTGCCGGACGGTACCTGGTGGTGCGGATCCTGCTCGATGACCGCCCCGGGTCGCTGGCAACCATTTCGCGGATCATTGCCGCAGCGGACGCGAATGTCACCGGCGTGGACCACACGAGGGTAGGAGGATCCATCAGCATGGGAGACGTGGCAATCACCATCAACATGGAAACCAAGGGTCATGAACACTGCGAGCTGGTCCTGAAGAACCTGCGGGCGGAAGGCTTCCAGCCCGTGGTGCTGGAAGGCTGACAACCGTGCTCGCCCAACGGGCACGGACCGCGCTGGCCGGATCGCTTGGATTTGCGGCGGTACTGTGGGCGGTTTACCTGCTGACGGTGGTGCTGGGACCGGTGCTGCTTCAGCTGCTGGGCATCCTGCCGCGGCACGTGGAAGGGCTCGACGGCGTGGTGTTTGCGCCGCTGCTGCACGCCGGCGCAGGCCATCTGCTGGGCAACACGCTGCCGCTGATCGTCTTTTCGTTCCTCACCCTGCTTGAGGGGGTGCGCCGGTTCCTCGCGGTGCTGGCGATCTCCTGGCTGGCCTCGGGGATAGGGGTGTGGCTGTTCGGCAGCGGACTGACCGTCGGAGTCTCCGGGGTAGTGTTCGGACTCTTCGCCTACCTGATGGTCCGGGGCTTCTACAACCGCAACGTTCCCCAGATCCTGCTCAGCGCCGTGCTGTTCCTGGTCTACGGATCGATTCTCTGGGGACTGTTCCCCACGGCCCTTGGCGTGTCGTGGCAGGCCCATCTGTTTGGGGCCGCCGGCGGCGTGCTGGCCGCCGTCGTCCTGCGGCGCACACCGGGCTTAACGCAAAGGCGGGCCCTCCGTTAGGAGGACCCGCTGCAACCGGCGGACCTAGCCTGCGTACGGCTTGGCGGAGATGATCTCCACGGAAATGCTCTTGCCGTTCGGGGCGGTGTAGGTGGTGGTGTCGCCTACCTTCAGCCCGGAAATGGAGGCACCCAGGGGGGACTTTTCGCTGTAGACGTCGATGCTGCTGTCGCCGGCAATCTCGCGGCTGCCCAGCAGGAAGGTCTCAACGTCGCCGGCCACCCGGGCTTCGACCAGCATGCCCGGCTCCACCACTCCGTCATCGGCCGGAGCCTCGCCAACGTGCGCGTTCTCAAGGAGCTGCGTCAGCTGGCGGATGCGGGCCTCGGTTTTGCCCTGCTCTTCCTTGGCTGCGTGGTAGCCACCGTTTTCCTTGAGGTCGCCCTCGGAGCGTGCCTGCTCGATGCGGGCAACAATCTCCGTCCGCCCGGGGCCGGACAGGTGCTCCAGTTCCGCCTTCAGGCGGTCGTAAGACTCCTGCGTGAGCCAGGCGACAGATGCGCTGTTGGTTGACACGGGTATCTCCTTAGGTACGTCCGGACCACCGATTGGTCCGGCATGGCTGTATGTGCCCGCGGCCGGTTCGGCCTGACAAGCAAAGACCCCGCCGGGCGGGTCCGGGCTGGCCTGCAGGTTGCTCTCTGCAGTTCCCGGACACCTGGGCGGGGCAAGTCGTGCTCTCCATACTAGTTTGCCCGCCGACTTAACCCAAGATGCCGGGCGGGACACGCTGTGCCGTCAGCGGCGACGGGCCGGCAGGCCTCAGGCGTCGCCGTCGTCGACGAGCCAGCAGGAGGCGACCCCGCCGGTGACGCCGGGGGAGTCGATGCGCAGCTCCAACTGATGCGCGCTGCTGTCCGGGGCGTCGGGTCCCAGCACCACGGTCTTCCAGCCCACCACGGCGTAGCTTTCATTCAGCACCTGCACGGCGCAGGCGGCCGTGGTGTCCGGGGACTTATCCACCCGGAAGTCCACGACGGCGCGGCCCTCCTCGGGGAACCAGAACCCCACGTCCTTGGACGTGACGCTTCCGGTGGAAGAGGGGATGTTCATGAGGGCGGCTATCACCACGGCAGCCGCCACCGCCACGGAGGAGGCAATGATCCCGGCCCGCCGCGACAGGCGCCGCTTGGGAGCGCCGTAACGATTGGCTAATCTGGACTCGGACGTTGAAACGTCCGGCTGCTGGGGTGCCGACCTCTCGGGCTGACCAAAGGGTGTGCTCACATGCCCATTTTAGCCGTCTTTAGCCGTCGGTCCCGCCGCCACATCACGCTGACCCCAGGAGTTGCCTTGTCTGCCCGCGAAAGCACTGAATCACGGCCCGCTGCGCCGCTGCGCCTGCTCGCCGTGCATGCCCACCCCGACGACGAGGCCAGCAAGGGTGCGGCCATGATGGCCGCGTACGCCGCTTCCGGCGTCGAGGTGATGGTGGCCACCTGCACCGGCGGCGAACAGGGGTCCATCCTGAACCCCGGAGCGGAAAACGATCCGGCCGGCAAGCGTGACCTCGCCGGTTTACGGCGGCTGGAAATGGCAGCCTCGCAGGCCGCCCTGGGCATCCGGCACCGTTGGCTCGGCTTCGCCGACTCGGGACTGCCCGAGGGCGACCCGCTGCCCGAACTCCCGTTTGGATGCTTTGCACTGCAGCCGCTGGAGCGGGCGGCAGCTCCGCTGGTCAAGCTGGTCCGTGAATTCCGTCCGCACGTGATTGTCAGCTACGACGAAAACGGCGGGTACCCGCACCCGGACCACATCATGGCGCACAAGGTTGCCGTGGAGGCATTCTCCGCAGCCGGCGACCCGGACCGTTACCCGGGCACCGGCCCGGCCTGGGAGCCCCTGAAGCTGTACTACGACCGTGCCTTCAACCCCGAACGGTTCCGGGCCCTGCACTTTGCACTGGAGGAGGCCGGCCTGCAGTCGCCGTACGCCGAGCGGATCGCTGCGTCGCAGGAGGCCGATACGGAGGGCCACCAGCCGCCCGTCCCGGTGCATCCCACCACCACCCAGATCGAATGCGGGGACTTCTTCGAGGTCCGGGATGAGGCACTGCGCAGCCACCGCACCCAGGTGGATCCCGACGGATTCTTCTTCGCCGTCAGCCCGGACCTGCAGCGAAAGGTCTGGCCCTGGGAGGACTACTCCCTGATCGAGTCCCGGGTGGAAACCGAACTCCCCGAGACCGATCTGTTTGCTGGCATACGATAGATCCCGGGAACACTTGTTCCGCCGCCGTACCGGCTTAGAGAGAGATATACCGTGAACTTCCTGTACAGCCTGCCTCTTGCCGTCACTCCGGCACCTGAAGAAACCCTCGCGCCGGGGGTGGATCCGAAGGATGTTACACCGGGCACGCTGGGCTTTATTGTCACGCTTTTCCTGGTGATCGCGATCATTTTCCTGATCCGCGACATGACCAAGCGCATCCGCCGCGTCCGCTACCGCGAGCAGGCCCTGGCGGCCCGCAGCGAAGCTGCCCGCGGAGAAGACAATACCGCCGGCGCCGCACCCTCTGCGGATACGGCGGCCGGACTTTCGAAGGGCGCACCGGGCACGGAGCCCGGCGCCGGAGACAACCCGAGGTAGGACACAGACATGGCCACCAGGCTCAGGGACCAGGCATCAGCGTATTTGCGCCAGCACGCCGACAACCCGGTGGACTGGTGGCCCTTCGGCGAGGATGCCTTCGCCGAAGCCCGGCGCCGGAATGTGCCGGTCTTTATCTCGGTGGGCTACGCCGCCTGCCACTGGTGCCATGTCATGGCGCACGAGTCCTTTGAAGACGGACCCACCGCGGCCTACGTCAACGAGCACTTTGTCCCGGTAAAGGTGGACCGGGAAGAGCGCCCGGACGTCGACGCCGTCTACATGGCCGCCACCCAGGCGCTGACCGGGCAGGGCGGCTGGCCCATGAGCGTCTTCACCCTTCCGGACGGGCGCACCTTCTACGCCGGCACTTATTTCCCGCCGCAGCAGCTGCAGGGTGTTCCCTCCTTCCGGCAGGTCCTCGAAGCGGTGTCCACCGCATGGCGCGACCGACCGCAGGAAGTAGAAGCCAGCGCCGCCCAGATAGCGGCGCACCTGGCCTCCGCCCAGGACGGCAACCGGCGGCTGGTCGGTGCCCTGGACCTTTCCGCCCCGGCGGCAGCCGGCACGCTGTCTGCCGGGGTGCTGCCCGCCGCCGTGGATGCGGTGGCCGAGCAGGAGGACACCCGCTTCGGCGGGCTGGGAGGAGCGCCCAAGTTCCCGCCGTCGCCGCTGCTGCGGTTCCTGCTTGCCTACGGCACGTCCGGCGGGCCGAACGCGGGAACGGCGGCAGGCCTCGCCGACCGCACCCTCGAAACGATGGCCCGCAGCGCACTGTATGACCAGTTGGAGGGCGGGTTTGCCCGGTACACCGTTGACCGGGCCTGGTCCGTGCCGCATTTCGAGAAAATGCTTTACGACAACGCCCAGCTGCTGAGGCTGTATGCGCATTGGAGCCGTTCCGCCGCCACGGCCGGGCAACGCAGGCTCGCCCTGCAGGTGGCTGAAGATACCGGGCAGTGGCTGGCCAAGCGGCTCCTGGTCGACGGCGGGGGGTTTGCCTCTTCGCTCGACGCCGACACACTGGTGGACGGCCGGCGCCGCGAAGGTGCCACCTACGTCTGGACGGCTGAGGAGCTTCGGGCCGTCCTGGCCTCCGCAGGAGCCGGACCGGACGCGGATGCCGTAACGGCGCTGTTGGACCTGGAGACCGGACGTATGCCCGAAGGCGGGTCCACGCTGCACTTCGGGCGCAGCCTGGAAGACGGGCAGGAACAGCTGTGGCTGCGCTGGCGTCCGGCACTGCTGGCCGCCCGTGACCGGCGTCCGCAGCCGGAGCGGGACGACAAAGTAGTGGCGGGCTGGAACGGACTGGCCGTCGCCGGCCTGGCCGATGCGGCTCTGGCATTGGAAGACGCCGCAGCGGAGAACGGTTCCGAGCCGGGCGGCGGCAACGCCTCCGGCGCCCTCCTGCTGGGCCTGGCGAAGGATGCCGCGGCGTACCTGCTGCGCGTCCACTACCGCGACGGGATCCTTCTGCGGGTATCCCACAACGGCGAGGCGCAGGGAATTGAGGGGTTGCTGGAGGATTACGCCGGCGCCGCTGAGGGACTGTTTGCGCTGTTTGCCGCCACCGGGGAGGAGCAGTGGTACCTCGCGGCCGAGGAACTGGTCCTGGCCGCCGAGCGCCGGTTCATTGCCGACGGCGTGCTGCAGGACACGGCGGTTCGGACCGGGCAGCTAGCCGCCGCACAAGGGTCGGTGTCCGCCGCCGATCCGCTGGACGGTCCCACGCCGAGCGGCACGGCACTTTTTGCCGGCGTGCTGGTCACCTACGCCGCTTATTCCGGCTCCACCCGGCACCGTGCCCTCGCGGAAGCGCTGCTGGCCCACGTGCAGCTTGTAGGGGTACGGGCGCCGCGGGCCGGAGGCTGGGCGCTGTCGGTCCTGGTGCAGGTACTGGAAGGACCACGGGAACTGGCCGTCACGGGGGACGACGCGGATCTGGTCCGGCGGCTGCTGCGGGCCGGCAGGACCGCTGGCGGCCCCGCCGTCGTCACCGCTTTCCGTACAACGGGCACGGAAGGCGCCGAACCTGCCGTGCCGCTGCTTCGGGACCGGCCCGCGCCGGAAGGCTCAGCGATGGCCTACCTGTGCCGGGGCATGGTCTGCAACCGGCCGGTCTCCGATCCCCAGGAGCTCACAGCCCAGTTCGCATCCTAGGCGGCGGCCAGGACCGCCAGCATGATGGCGACATAGTGGCAGGCAAAACCGGCCAGCGTAAACGCGTGGAAGATCTCGTGGAAGCCGAACCAGTCCACGGACGGGTTCGGCTTCTTCATGGCGTAGACAACCGCTCCGGTGATGTACATGGCTCCGCCAACGCAGATCAGCACTGCCGCAGCAGGATTGGTCCCGTAGAAGTCCGGAATGTAGAACAGCGCGGCGCAGCCCAGGGCAATGTACACGGGGGTGTACAGCCACCGGGGGGCGTTGAGCCACAACAGCCGGAAAGCCACGCCGAGGACGGCCCCGGTCCAGATGATCCAGAGCAGCGTTACGGCACTGCCGCGCGGCAGCATGGACCAGGCCAGGGGAGTGTAGGAACCGGCAATGACCAGCATGATGTTGGTGTGGTCCAGGCGCTTAAGCACCTTTTTCACCTTGGGCGACCAATTGCCGCGGTGGTAGACCGCGCTGGTTCCGAACAGCAGCACCCCGGTCAGGGCATATACGGCCGACGCGATCCGGGTGCCGGTGGTCGGTGCGAGGACCACAAGCACAATGCCGGCGGCCAGCGCCAGCGGCGCAGCCCCCGCATGCAGCCAGCCGCGGAGACGGGGCTTGATTTCAAGTTCTTCGGCGACGGCTTCGACGGCGCTTTCCAGCGGTCCCGGCGCCGTCCGGGACTCGGGGTCGTGCTGGGCGGGAATGCCGGCGGCCTGCTCGGCGGATGGTGACGAATCCATAACGGAAATTCTAACCTACGTTCCGGTAACTTACGCTTCCGTAACTAGCAGCCGGGGGCGTTTGGCGCTGGGGGCAGTGCCGCTAGCGGTAGCCTAGGAGAAGATTTTTTCGACTTTGGGGCAGACGCAGTCCCGTTTCTGTTCCGATCCGGATCCCTGGCAGGTGAGGCAAGCTATGAAATTCCCCGGTATTGTCTACGCCTACTACGAGCGTAAACTCCGCCGGTCCCTCAGCGGGGCCAAGCTGCCCGAACACATCGGGGTAATGGTGGACGGGAACCGAAGGTGGGCCAGGCTTGCCGGCGCACCCACCAGCGACGGACACCAGGCCGGGGCGGACAAGATCCTTGAGTTCCTCGGGTGGTGCCGGGAGCTCGGGATCCGACGGGTCACCTTGTACATGCTCTCTACCGACAACCTTAACCGGGACGCGGATGAGCTTGAACCGCTGCTGGACATTATCGGCAACCTCCTTGACCGGCTTTGCGAGGAAGAGAACCTGCGGGTCCGTCCCGTCGGGGCGCTGGAGATCCTCCCGGCCGGACTGGCTAAGAAGCTCGCCGAACTGGGGGACCGCACGGGCGGCGCCGACGGCCTCCACGTGAATGTGGCCATTGGGTACGGTGGACGCCGGGAGATTGTGGACGCCGTCAAGGAGCTGCTGCGGGACGCCGAGGCCGAGGGCAAGGACATTGCCAGGGTCACGGAGGAAATCAGTGCGGCGAGGATATCCGAGTACCTGTACACGCGGGGCCAGCCGGACCCGGAGCTGGTGATCCGCACCTCCGGGGAGCAGCGCCTCTCCGGGTTCCTGATGTGGCAGAGCGCCTATAGCGAGTTCTACTTCTGTGAAGCGCTATGGCCGGATTTCCGGCGGGTGGACTTCCTGCGTGCACTGCGGGACTACGCCAACAGGCAGCGCCGCTTCGGTTCCTGACTCTCCTGACCCTCCCGAAACCCGCGCTCCGGAGAAGGGCGGGCCGTGTCCTGCTGCGGTACGGGTCGGGCCGGGCGTACGTTGGTGCTATCCGGCGGCAGCGCCGGTGAGAAAATCGGAACAGTTCCAGCAACCGGGGCCTTTGCCTTCCTGTCTTAGGGGCGGCCCCTGACGGGAGTCCGGAGTGGCAGTTGAACAAGTCCCTCAGGCCGGCGAACGGGCCAGTTTCGTATTGGATACCTCGGTATTGCTCTCCGACCCGCGTGCCATCCTGCGTTTCGCGGAACATGAGGTAATCCTCCCGCTGGTGGTCATCACCGAACTGGAGCACAAACGCCAGGACCCGGAACTGGGATACTTCGCACGGAACGCCCTGCGGCTGCTTGACGAGTTGCGGGTGCAGCACGGCGGACTGGGGTCGCCCATACCGCTGGGTACCGGCGGCGGGATGCTCCGGGTGGAGCTGAACCACATCTCCACTGATGTCCTTCCGGCAGGAATCCGGGGCAGCGACAATGACAGCCGGATCCTGGCCGTGGCCAAGAGCCTTGCCGACGAGGGCCGCAACGTCACTGTGGTGTCCAAGGACCTGCCGATGCGGGTCAAGGCCTCGGCCATGGGACTGGAAGCCGATGAGTACCGGAACGGACTGGTCCGCGACACCGGGTGGACCGGCGTGGCGGAACTGGAGATTTCAGACGCGGACATGGCCCTGCTGTATGACCACCAGGCACTGTTCCTCCCCGAAGCAGCCGAGCTGCCGGTACGTACCGGCCTGGTACTGATGGCCGGACGCGCGTCGGCGCTGGGACGCGTGGGTGCGGATAAGCGGGTGCGGCTGGTACGCGGAGACCGGGACGTCTTCGGCCTCCACGGCCGCTCGGCGGAGCAGCGGCTGGCCATAGACCTGCTGATGGACCGCGACGTCGGCATTGTCTCGCTGGGAGGCAGGGCCGGCACGGGTAAATCCGCCCTCGCCCTCTGTGCGGGGCTGGAAGCGGTGCTCGAGCGCAGGGAACACCGGAAGGTGGTGGTCTTCCGGCCCCTCTATGCCGTGGGCGGGCAGGAACTCGGTTACCTGCCCGGCACCGAGTCGGAAAAGATGGGCCCGTGGGGGCAGGCGGTGTTCGACACCTTGGAAGCCGTGGTCTCCCCGGAGGTGGTGGAAGAGGTGCTGGACCGGGGCATGTTGGAGGTGCTGCCGCTGACCCATATCCGGGGCCGTTCCCTGCATGACTCATTTGTGATCGTGGACGAGGCGCAGTCGCTCGAGAAGAATGTGCTGCTGACCGTGCTGTCCCGGATCGGGCAGAACTCCAAGGTTGTCCTGACCCACGACGTTGCGCAGCGGGACAACCTGCGGGTGGGCCGTCACGACGGGGTTGCCGCCGTGGTGGAAACCCTCAAGGGGCATCCGCTCTTTGGCCACATCACACTCACCCGGTCGGAGCGCTCGCCGATTGCGGCGCTGGTGACCGAACTGCTGGAAGAGGGCGAAATCGGCTGACTTCTCCACAGGCGGGGGCCATGCCCGCCGGCCTGGCCCCGGCCGGGCTACGGTGGGGCCATGGCGGGGATGATGGCGGCGTACTGGGACGGCACTGCGCCCGGCGGTATGGCGGCCGGCTGGCTCCTTGCCCTGGCCTTGGCCTGGTATGCCGTGGCGGCCGTCCGGCTGGCCGCCGCCGACATCCGGACCCGGCGGCTGCCCGACGCGTTGGTGCTTCCCTCCTACCCGGTGGCAGGGGTCCTGCTGTCCGGGGCGGCGCTGGCTGCAGGGGAGCCGGGCCGGATCACCGGTGCAGTGCTGGGCGCCGTCGGGCTGTGGACGGGGTACTTCCTGCTGCGCCTGCTCAATCCGGCCGGAATGGGCTTCGGCGACGTGAAGCTGGCCGGCCTGCTGGGGCTGTACCTGGGTTTCCTCGGCGCCGGGCACGTGCTGGCGGGAACGGTGGCCGCGTTTGTCGGCGGCGGCCTGTGGGGGCTTGGACTGATCGTCTTCCGGCGCGGCACGGCGTCGTCCACCCTGCCCTTCGGGCCGTTTATGCTCCTGGGGGCGGCCGCGGCCATGCTGCTGCCGGCCCTACAGTAGAAGCATGCCTACGCCTGATTTTGTCCTGTCCCTGCGCGAACGGATCGGACACGATCCGCTTTGGCTTCCCGGGGTCACCGCCGTCGTGTTCAACTCCGAGGGGCAGGTGCTGCTGGGACGCCGCTCAGACAACGGCCGGTGGGCCCTGATTACCGGCATGCTGGAGCCCGGCGAAGAAGCCGGTCCGGGCGCGCTGCGGGAAGTCGAGGAGGAAGCCGGCATCCGGGCCGAAATCGAGCACCTGATCCACGTCGGGGCGCACGGTCCGGTCACCTTTCCCAACGGCGATGTCTGTTCCTTCCTGAATCTGGCCTTCAGCTGCCGGTATGTCTCCGGAACCGCACGGGTGAACGACGACGAGTCCACCGCTGTGGGCTGGTATTCCCTGGATGACCTGCCTCCGCTCAGTGAGCGTCACCGCATGCTGATCGATCTGGCCTTATCGTCCGACGGCGTGCCCGTCTTCGAGCGCTGAGCGCAGGACAGCCGCTCCGGACGCCGGCGGACAAAACCGCGGATGAACAGTGGGTGCAAAAGGAGCCCGCCCGCAGCAATGCTGCAGGCGGGCTCCTTCATCAGCGCCGTCCGGTGGCTACCGGCGGGTGTCTGCGGCGTCGTCGTCCGTTCCGCTGCTGTTGTCCAGGGGCGGATGTCCGGCCTCCGGCGTGTCGGAGCGGGCTGTTCCACTCAGTGCCGCCAGCCGCTCGGCTTCAAGCCGGTCGGCTTCGGCCCCGCCGACGGCCTCGCCGCGTGCCACCATGCCGGCCACGTCGGAGAGCGGGATCTGCTTCAGGAAGAAGGCCAGGACCAGGGCGATAACCAGGAACGGGATCAGGTACCAGAAGACCGGTGCCAGGGAATCGGCGTAGGCCGTGACGATTCCGTCCCGTACCGGCTCCGGCAGGGCCTCGAGGGAGGACGGTTCGAGGGTGGCGGTGGCCTGCCCGGCAGCCGCCGGGTCGAAGCCGGCCTGGCGGAAGACGCCCGTCAGGTTCTCGGAAAGCCTCGAGGTGAACATGGCGCCGAAGATCGCCACGCCCAGGGAAGCACCGACCTCGCGGAAGTAGTTGTTGCTGGAGGTGGCGGTGCCGATCTGGTCCACCGGGACCGAGTTCTGCACCACCAGCACCACTACCTGCATGATGTAGCCCAGGCCGGCGCCGAAAACGAACAGCTGCGCGCAGATCACCCATACCGGGGTGTCGGCCGAGAGCGTGGTCATCCACAGCATTGCCGCAATCACCAGCACGGCACCCATGATGGGGTACTTCTTGTACTTTCCGGTCTTGGTGATCGCCAGGCCGGAGTAGATGGACGTGCCCATCATGCCCACCATCATGGGCAGCATCAGCAGGCCGGAGACGGCCGCGGAGGTACCGGTGGACATCTGCAGGAACGTGGGGACAAAGGCGAGGGCGGCGAACATGCCCATGCCCAAGGTGAAGCCGATGGCCGTGCTGTTGACGAAAATGGGGTTCCGGAACAGGCTGAGCGGGATGATCGGGTCCTCCACCCGCCGCTCGACCATCACGAAGATCAGGGCGGCGGCCAGCATCCCCGCACCAAAGCCCAGCGTGAGGGGATCCGTCCAGCCGTAATCGTCACGGCCGCCGAAGTCGGTGAAGAAGATCAGGCAGGTGGTGGCGATGGACAGGAAGAGCACGCCGCCGATGTCAATCCGCTTCTGTGCCTTCTTGCCGGGGAGGGTCAGGGTGAAGAAAGCGATCAGGAAGGCAATGATGCCGATCGGGATGTTGATGTAGAACGCCCACTGCCAGGTGAGGTGGTCCACGAAGAAGCCGCCGAGCAGCGGGCCGGCTACGGCGGAGAGACCGAAAATACCGCCCAGCGGGCCGAGGTACTTGCCGCGCTGGTTAGCCGGGACAATGTCGGCGATGATCGCCTGCGAGAGGATCATCAGACCGCCGCCGCCCAGGCCCTGGATGGCACGGAAAATCACGAAACCCCAGAAATCCGTGGCAAAGGCGCAGCCCACGGAGGCTGCCGTAAACAGGGCGATCGCGAACAGGAAAAGGTTCCGCCGGCCCAGCACGTCACCGAACTTGCCGTAGACGGGCATCACGATGGTGGTGGCCAGCAGGTACGCGGTGGTGATCCAGGTCTGGTGCTCCACGCCGCCGAGTTCGCCCACGATGGTGGGCATGGCGGTGGAGACGATGGTCTGGTCCAGGCTGGAGAGCAGCATGCCCGCGATCAGTGCGGAGAAAATGATCCAGATGCGTCTCTGGGTCAGCAAAAGCGGCCCGGAGGCGCCTTTAGCAGTGGTTGTCATTCGGTGTCCTTGGTTGTGGCGGGGGTGGGAGAGTCGGAGGCGGCATCCGGGTTCACGGGCTGCGCCGAGGCGAAGACTTCCAAAGCAGCGTTCACCTGTCCGGCGAGGATGCTCCGGTAGGAGGCGGTGTTCTCCGGATCGAAGAACACCAAACCGGCGTGCTGGACCATGGCGCTGAACACCGCCACGGCTGCGGTCACGCGCGGATCCTCCGGCGGCAGTCCCTCCCGGGCCGCGATCATTCCGGCGAATGCGGCGTCAGCTTCCTGGGAGGTGTGCATGGCCTTTTGGAGGAGCCGCGGTTCGGCGCTGATCGCGTCCTTGAGCATGGCCATGTCGCTGCGGGACATGGCCATCCGCTCGACCATCGCCGTGGCCAGGTCCACGAAGGCCGGTACCAGGGTGGCGAAAGGTTCTCCGGGACAGGACCCGGCGCCGCCGGCAGTGAAACGCCGGGCCAGATCTTCCGGGATGTCGTCGGCGGGAGCGCCGAGGATGGCGTCTTCCTTGGCGGAGAAATAGTTGAAGAACGTGCGCCGGGAGATGCCGACCTGCTCGCAGAGCTGTTCCACCGTAAAGCCGTTGACCCCGCGTGCCGCCGTCAGGGTACGGGCTGCAGCGGAAATGGCGGCCCGGGTGGCCCTGCGCTTGCGTTCGCGCAGGCCGCAGCCCGCAGGTTCATTTGCACTATCACTCACAAAGTAAAGTTTTGCACTGCGGCACTGTGTGTGCAAATGCGTGAGGGCGTCCGGACGAATCCGGACGCCCTCACTGTGCGTCGTGCTGCCTCCGGCGGTGCGGGGGCCGGCCTGCTCCTACTTGGCCTGCTCCTACTTGGCCTGCGGCGGCTTCGTCATGGAGAGGACATCCAGGGCCTTGTCCAGCTGGTCCTCGGTCAGCTCACCGCGCTCCAGGTAGCCGAGGTCCTCGACGGCCTGGCGGATGGTCTTGCCCTCCTTGACGGAGTACTTGGCGATCTTGGCCGCGTTTTCGTAACCGATGAACTTGTTCAGCGGGGTCACGATGGACGGGGAAGCCTCGGCAAGGTAGCGGGCGCGCTCCACGTTGGCTTCGATGCCGTCGATCATCTTGTCTGCCATGACGCGGGAGGAGTTCGCCAGCAGGCGGATGGACTCCAGCAGGTTGGCGGCGATGACCGGGATGCCCACGTTGAGTTCGAAGTAGCCGAAGGTACCGGCCCAGGCCACGGCGGCGTCGTTGCCCACCACCTGGGCGGCCACCTGGAGGACGGCCTCGGAAATGACGGGGTTGACCTTGCCCGGCATGATCGAGGAGCCCGGCTGCAGGTCCGGAATGGCGATTTCGCCCAGACCGGTATTGGGGCCGGAGCCCATCCAGCGCAGGTCGTTGGCGATCTTGGAGAAGGACACGGCGATGGTGCGCAGCATGCCGGACACCTCAACCAGGGCGTCGCGGTTGGCCTGGGCTTCGAAGTGGTCCCGTGCCTCGGTCAGTGGCAGGCCGGTGTCCTGGGCCAGCAGTTCGATGACGCGCTGCGGGAAACCGGCGGGGGTGTTGATGCCGGTGCCGACGGCGGTGCCGCCCAGCGGGACCTCGGCCACGCGGGGGAGCGAGGCCTGTACGCGCTCGATGCCGTAGCGCACCTGGGCCGCATAACCGCCGAATTCCTGGCCCAGGGTGACCGGGGTGGCGTCCATCAGGTGCGTACGGCCGGACTTGACTACGTCCTTGAACTCCTCGGCTTTGCGCTCCAGGGAGACGGCAAGGTGCTCGAGGGCCGGGATCAGGTTGTTCAGCAGTGCCGAGGTGGCAGCCACGTGCACCGACGTGGGGAAGACATCGTTGGAGGACTGCGAGGCATTCACGTGGTCATTGGGGTGGACCGTGGTCTCGCTGCCGGCGTCCTTCAGCGCCCGGGTCGCCAGCTCGGCCAGGACCTCGTTGGTGTTCATGTTCGAGGAGGTGCCGGAACCGGTCTGGAAGATGTCGATCGGGAACTGGTCATTGTAGGTACCGCCGGCAACGGCGTCGGCGGCCTTCTCAATGGCCCGGGCGCGCTCTTCGTCGAGCACTCCCAGTTCGGCATTCGCGGTTGCGGCGGCCTTCTTGATCCGGGCGAGCGCTTCGATGTGCGAGGCTTCCAGCGTGGTGCCGGAAATGGGGAAGTTCTCGACCGCGCGCTGGGTCTGGGCGCGGTAGAGGGCGGAGGCCGGAACCCGGACCTCACCCATGGTGTCGTGTTCGATGCGGTAATCGGAGGTGTCAGAAGTCATGCCCCCAAGCCTAATCTCCGAAGGCACCGCAGTAGAAACTGCTACTTGGGCAGCGCAGAGCGGAGCACGGCCGGGTGCTCCAGGGCGCCGAAGCCGGACACCAGGTCCGCCCGTCCCTCGGCGAGCCGGTAGGAAAGGCCGATCACGGCCACCCGGCCGTCTTCCACGGCATCGGAAATAACGCGCGAGCTTTCCACCAGGCGCCCGGCGGTCTGCCGGGTGTGCTCCACCACCATGTCATTGACTTCAAACAGGTTCTTGCGGTGCGAGGCGAGCACTGACGGGGTGATCCGCTCCACCAGTGACCGGACGTATCCGGTGGGGGTTTCGCCGGTGTCAACGGCTTCCTTGGCGGCTGTCACTGCGCCGCAGCTGTCGTGGCCGAGCACCACGATCAGGGGAACATTCAAGGTGCCGACGCTGTACTCCAGTGAACCCAGCACTGCATCATCGATGACCTGCCCGGCGGTGCGGACCACAAATGCGTCACCGAGGCCGAGGTCGAAGATGATCTCGGCGGCCAGGCGGGAATCCGAGCAGCCGAAAATCACGGCAAACGGATTCTGGCCCTCCACCAGGGAACTGCGCCGCGGCGCATCCTGGTTGGGGTGGTTTGAGGTGCCGGCAACAAATCGCTCGTTGCCTTCGCGCAGTCGCTCCCAGGCCTGGGCGGGGGTCATGATCTTTTCGGTCGCTGTTTCCACGCTTCCGAGGTTACTCCTTTGGCGGGGCAGGCGCCTTGGCCGTTACGCGGCCCGGGGCGTCAGTTGCCGCGGATGTCCTGCACCACGTGCTCGGCCAAAACGTCGAATTCGCTGAGCTCGCCGGAGCCGGTAAGCACCACCGTGAGTCCTTCGATCTCGGCGACCATCGACGCCTTGCCGCTGGAGGAATCACGCAGTTCCCAAGTCACGCCGCCGGCCTGCCGCTCCCCGGCCACGGCCGCGTCTCCGGTGGTCTGGTAGACCCAGGTGGGGTTGGCCGCGTTGGTCTCGGTCAGCGCAATGAATTCGGTCTCCGGCGTGACATATCCCACTTCCCAAGTGGGTACGCCGTCATTGCTTCCGGTGTTCCAGCGGGCATAGTTGGCGGTCCAGCCGTCGGGAAGATCGGGGTCCAGCGGAGCGTAACCGGCGTCCCCTGCAGCCTGGTTGGCGGCCGCGGCCACGTCCACGTTGCGGGCCTGCATCTTGGGGGCGGGGTTCAGCAGCACCGGCACCAGGCACAGTGCGAGCGTAAGGCCCGTGGCGATGAGCATGCCCATCACCGTGGCATTGGCGCGCTTGGCCTGTTTGGTTGTCAGGACCGGTGTTACGGCGTCATCGGTCCGCTGGGGTTCGGGCTGCGTTTCACTCACCCCTCCATAATCTCTTATGCGCCGCCGAACTCCTACTCCGCAAAGCAACGGCGCGGCCGGCACCGGGGTGGTGGCAAATGCCACTCCGACTATGATCGGACAAAGGTCATCTGCTCCAACGGGTGTCCGCAGACGGTTTACATCGGAATTTCGAAGATGAGGTTTGACGTGTCCAAAGGTGCCCAGTACTCAACACTTTCCCCTGCATTGGCAGTAGGCGACTCCGAGCCGGACCGGAACCTGGCCCTGGAGCTTGTCCGGGTCACCGAGGCGGCCGCCATTGCCGGCGGCCACTGGGTGGGCTTCGGGGACAAGAACGCCGCCGACGGCGCAGCAGTGGATGCCATGCGTTCGCTCATCTCAACGGTCCACTTCAACGGCGTAGTGGTGATCGGCGAGGGTGAGAAGGACGAAGCTCCCATGCTGTACAACGGCGAAAACGTGGGCGACGGCAGCGGGGCGGAGTGCGACGTCGCCGTCGACCCGATCGACGGAACCCGGCTGACGGCCCTGGGCATCAACAACGCCCTGGCCGTGCTGGCCGTTGCCGAACGCGGCACCATGTTCGACCCGTCCGCAGTGTTCTACATGGAGAAGCTGGTGACCGGACCCGAGGCCGCGGACATGGTGGACCTCCGCCTGCCCGTCAAGCAGAACCTGCACCTCATTGCCAAGGCCAAGGGCAAGAAGATCAACCAGCTTAACGTCACCATTTTGGACCGCGACCGGCACAAGCCGCTGATCCAGGAGATCCGGGATGCAGGCGCCCGGACCAAGATCATCCTCGACGGCGACGTTGCCGGTGCCATTGCCGCAGCCCGTGAAGGCACCGACGTCGACGCCCTGATGGGCATCGGCGGCACGCCCGAAGGCATTGTTGCGGCGTGCGCGGTCAAGACGCTCGGCGGCGTTATCCAGGGCCGGCTGTGGCCCACTTCGGATGATGAAAAGCAGAAGGCCATCGACGCCGGCCATGACCTGGACCGGGTGCTGTCCACCAATGACCTGGTGACCAGTGACAATTGCTACTTCGCCGCCACGGGCATCACCGACGGCGACCTGCTGCGCGGAGTGCGCTACAAGAAGGACCGCGTCCTGACCCAGTCCATCGTGATGCGCTCCAAGTCCGGTACCATCCGGGTGGTTGACGGCGAGCACCAGGCACACAAGTGGGAGTCCTACGCCCGCTCCAACTAAGCCGTAACGCCTGCCGTTTTCGACGGCGGCACAAAAGTCCCCGCAGGATCACCTGCGGGGACTTTTTTATGGGTCAGGGGCGGCCGTCCGGGCGTTATGCCCTGCCGGCGTTCAAACCTGCAGGGCAGGGCGGCCGGACGGCACGGTACGGAAGCGGATGAAAAGCGTGGCTGCCACGACGATCACGGCCGCGATGACTGCGGCCACGGCGGTGGGCACGGATTCGAGGCCGCCGTTGACGCGGGAGACGGCGATCCAGGCCAGCCCCCAGGCCAGGGAGGCGGCAGGCACCAGCCTGCCCCGGCCGGCCACGGCAAGGCCGGTTCCGACGGCGGCGGCCACGGCCAGGACCACGGCTGCCCAGGCCGCCGGAGCAATGCCGAAACCGCGGAATCCCTCGGAGGTCAGCGCCGAGGCAGTGTTCGCGGCGGTCGCCACGCACACCCAGCCCAGGTAGAGCCCCAGGGTGCCGTCCACCGCCACCCACTCGGCCCGGCGGCCGGACCCGTCCGGGCGGTGCCGGACGGCGTAGCGCCGGAAACATTCGGCCAGTACGGCCAGCAGCGCCACAATCACCACCACGCTCAGGATCACCGAACCGGCCTGTACGGAGAGGATCCAGGCGGCATTCAGCAGCAGCGACGCCGCGACCAGCCAGCCCAGGGAACGCTGGCGCTCCGAGCCCCGCTGCGAGGGGAACCACTGGTAAACGGTAAAGAGGCCGAGGCCGGTGTAAATCACAGACCAGATGGAGAACGCGGAACTTGCCGGAGCCAGATATGTCGCATCAGCACTCAAGGCTCCGCCGGCTGCCTCGGCTATGGGGGTGCCGCCGAAAACTCCGACACCGATCATGGAGCCGGCAATGCACACGAGAAAGCAGACGGTGACGGTGATCCGCCGGGCAAGGTCGGCGCGCGGGTTTGATGTCCGCGAGGGGGTTCCGGACCGGTGGCTGGATGAGGAAGGGACCATGGTCGAGCCTAACAAGGACCCGGCACGGCAGGGCAAGCCCGCCCGGGCAGCACGTACCGTACCGGTGCCAGGCCGCAGGCAGGGGCCGTTTCGCGGCCGGGCCGCGCCGACAAGTAGTCTGGAAGACATGACACTGCGCGTTACCCCCTGCTCCGATGCTGCTTCCTGGAATGAAACCGTCAACCGCTTCCGGGGGCACCCGCAGCAGCTGTGGGGCTGGGGCAAGACCAAGGCAGAGCATGGCTGGAGCGTGGACCGCGTACTGGTGAGTGACGACGCCGGCGCCGTGGTGGGCTGTGCGCAGGTGCTCCTGCGCGCACTGCCCTTCCCCTTCCGGGCGCTGGCGTACATCCCGCGCGGGCCGCAGGGGGAACCGGGCCGGGAACTGGACGTCCTCGATGCCGTGAGCGGGTACGTCAAGACCGCGCACTGCGCCGTCGCGCTGTCCATTGAGCCGGACTGGGACGACGATGGCACGCTGGCGGCCGGGCTGCCCGGACTTGGGTTCCGCCGGAGCGAAAACACCATCCTCATCGGCCGGACCCTGATCCTGGACCTGCGGCGCAGCCTCGAGGACCTGTCCGGGGACATGAGCAAAAAGCACCGCCAATACATCCGCAAGTCCGGCCGCGAGGACCTGGCCTACCGCCGGGTCAGCCGCGATGAGATCGCCAAATGCCTGGAGGTCTACAAGCTCACCGCCCGCCGGGCGGACTTCGGCATCCACGAGGACGCCTACTACCTGGATATCTTCGACAACCTCGGCGAGGATTCCCCGGTCTACGCGGCATTCAGCGGGGACGACGTGGTGGCTTTTCTCTGGCTCTCCACGAGCGACTACACCTCGTTCGAGCTGTACGGCGGCATGACCGAGGAAGGGGAGCGCCTGCGCGCCAATTACGCGCTGAAATGGCATGCCATCACGGACATGAAGGAGCGGGGGATTACCCGGTACGACTTCAACGGACTGCTCAACGACGGGGTGTCCAAGTTCAAGATGGGCTGGGCCAAACACGAGGACCAGCTGACGGGCACCTGGGACAAGCCGCTGTCACCGCTCTATCCGCTCTTTGCCACGGCGCTGCCGCTGGCCAAGACGGGAATGCGCAAGGCCCGCGCCGTCGTCGCATCCCTGAAGGGGCGCCTGCACCGCTAGGGCCTCGCCTGCGCCGCTAAGGCCCGGCGTGCGCCGCTACCGCAGATGTGCACGCCGACGCCGGGCCAGCGCCGCCAACACCAGGGCCGGTCAGCCCTGGCGCGATGCCGGACTCAGACCGGGACGTCCAGGCGGGGCGCCTCATCGTCCCGTTCCAGGTCCGAGCCCACGGTGACGGCAAACGCCAGGGCCCCGTCGTCGTGCTGGGCCGCGTCCGAGGCCAGGCGGACGGTGGCCGGCGCGTCAGCGGCGGTGAGGAAGGCGCTTTGGCCTGCCTCGAGCACCAGGCTGCCGGCGGGGGAGGACAGGGCAACAGTGCCGCGGACAACGATCACCACGGCCGGCCCGTTCTGCAGCACCGGGACCTCGGCCGGCCCAGCGGCGTCGGTCTCCGGGCCCTGCACGGGCTCCAGCCGCTGGAGCTGGAACTCCTCAAAGGGCGGCCGGAACACTTCCTGCCCCGCGCCCGTGTGCTCGGATGTCAGCTCCGGGACACCAAGCGGCCGGAAATCCACTGTCTTGAGCAATTCCGGAACGTCCACGTGCTTTGGCGTCAGGCCGCCGCGCAGGACATTGTCCGATGCCGCCATGACCTCCACGCCCAAGCCGCTGAGGTAGGCGTGCACATTGCCGGCGGGCAGGTACACCGCTTCGCCGGGCTGCAGGGAGACCCGGTTGAGCAGGAGCGAAATCAGCACGCCGGGATCGCCGGGGTAAAAACCGTTCAGCTCGGCGAGCGTGGCCAGCTCCCGGGCGAACCGGTCCTCGGAAGAGACCGTCACGGAGGCTGCCGTCTCCACGGCCCGGCGTACCGGCCCGCCGTCGTTGATCAAGGTCCGGAACACCGACTGCAGCCGCTCGGGAGCGGGATGTCCGGAGGACAGTTCCGCAACGATCCAATCCAGCAGTTCCGGCACCGGGCGGCCGGAGGCCGTGATCGCCTGGCGGACGGACCGGAAGATGTCGGCAGACTCCGCGGGGTCGCGGAAGCCGCACAGCGCTTCGAAGGGGGTCAGCGCCAGGATCATTTCCGGCTTGGAGTTTTCGTCCTTGTAGTTGCGCTCCCGCGCTGCGCGGTCCACGCCCGCCTCTTCTTCGGCTGCGTAGCCGGCCCGTGCCTGTGCCGGCGTGGGGTGGACCTGGAGGGAGAGGGGAGAGCCGGCCGCCAGGATCTTGGCCAGAAACGGCAGTTCGCCGCCGAAGCGTGCACACGTCCGGGCGCCGAGGACGGTTTCCGGGTCCGCAGCGATCAGCTCATCGAGGGTCCGGGCCCCGGCCACGGGCGGTACCAGCGCTGAGGGTGCTCCGGGATGCGCACCGATCCAGAGTTCAGCTTCGGGGTCACCGGAGGGCTCGTACCCAAACAGTTCGGCCATGGCCGTCGTCGATCCCCATGCATAGGGTCGAAGGGTGTTCCGGAGCAGGTACATGGGTCTCTTTCGGCTGCAGGAGGGGTCGGAGGCAAAGCACGGCCGCGGTCTATCCGGGGCTGCACTCACCGTTGTTGTTCAGGAGCGTACCCAAGGTAGCGTCGTCCTGGATTTCGGCCAGGTACTGCAGGTACTCGACGGTGATTTCCGTTTCCTCGGTCTCCGGGGCGCCGGTGATGGAGGTGCCGTCCGCCGCTTCGCCCTCCGTTTCACCGGTTTCCGCACCGGTCTCCGTGCCCGGATCCGGGACGGCACCGTCCGGTGCCGGCTCTTCCGCAGGGGCTTCCGGCGCAGCCTCGGCTCCGGACAGCAGGTCCTGGACCCGGGCCCGGATCAGGTTGAAGTCCGGGTAGGTAACGAAGTTGTCCGCCGCCGTGCCAAAGTCCGGCGGGCCGATGGTCATCCGGTCCATCGGCTGGCCCTTTGCCTTCAAGGCGAGGTCAACGAAGCTGCCCAGCTGGTCCTGCGGCAGGTCGGTGATGACAATCTCTTCGCCGGCTGCGGCAATGGCCTGGAAACGGGTCAGCAGGGTGGCAGGATCCATCTGCGCCACCATGGCCTGCTGGACACACTGCTGCCGGGCGATCCGGTGGTAGTCGGTGACGAACTCCCTCGACCGGGCGTACCAGAGGGCGTGATAGCCGTCCAGGGTCTGGGTTCCCGGCGGAATCCAGCCGTCCGGCGGGTAGTGCCTGTTGGTGCCGGGGATTTCCCCCGCGGTGATCGGGACCCAGCCGCCGGAGTTGATCGTGACGCCGCCCATGGCGTCAACCAGCCGTTCGAAGCCGCCCATGTCCACGATGACGTATGCCTGCACTTCGAGGCCCAGGCTGCCGCTGACGGCATCCATCATGGCCTCTGCACCGGGGTCGGCGGCATCGGGGTAAAGGTCCGCGTAGTTCTCCGTGACCGTCTGGTAGAGGCTGTTGATGATGCATTCGTCGCCGCAGTTGTACCCGTCGGGATAGATGTCGTAAAGCGGCGAATCGGTGGGGAACTGCGCGTTCTGGAAGTTGCGGGGGATGCTGAAGACCGCCGTGTGGCCGGACTTGGCGTCGACGCTGAACAGGGAAATGCTGTCGGGCCTCAGTCCGGTGCGGTCCGCGCCGGCGTCGCCGCCCATCAGCAGGAAGTTGTAGCGTCCGTCCACCGGGTCCAGTGAAGGTCCGGAGGCGAAGATGGATCCGAAGGCATGCCGGCTGACGTTCATCAGGTAGGCGCCGTAGGCAAGGCTTCCGCTGGTGAGCACCATCAGCAGGGCCAGGGCACCTGCCACGACAGGCCGGACGTTCCGCTGCAGGAGCGGGGGGCGGATGATGCGCAGGGTATTGAGGAACAGCAGCGCCCACCCGACGGCCAGCAGGATCAGGGCCACCATGATCAGCAGGGAAGCCCAGCGGTGGGTGAGGATATTGATGACCAGCGCCCGGTTGGTCAAGGCCAGGACGAGGCCGGTCAGCACCAGCGCCCACGCGGCGAAAGTGACGCGCAGCGCGCGCCGTCCCAGCCGGCGGTCGCCGGCAACCACCTGGGCGGCACCGGGCAGGATCAACGTCAGCAGCAGGAGGATGAAGGCGCGCTTGGTGCGGACCCCGTAGTCGGCGCTCTGCGGATACCGCACGGGATCGGTATAGATACTGCTGCCGGTGGCGGTCTGGTGCTGGTTCATTTCGCCGTTAGTCCGTACCGGTCAGGGTGGTGCGCAGGGCTGCGCCCTTGGCCATGGCTGTCTGTCGCAGGGCGGAAGCGAAGTCGATCAGCTGCTGTTGCAACCGTGCAGCCAACGGATCGGTCCCGGCGGCCAGCATCCGCACTGCAAGGAGGCCGGCATTGCGTGCGCCTCCGATGGATACGGTTGCCACGGGTACCCCGGCGGGCATCTGGACGATGGAGAGCAGGGAATCCATGCCGTCCAGGTACTTCAACGGGACGGGGACACCGATGACGGGCAGCGGGGTCACGGAGGCCAGCATGCCGGGCAGGTGCGCGGCGCCGCCCGCGCCGGCAATGATTACGCGCAATCCGCGCCGGTGGGCTTCCCGTCCGTAGTTCAGCATGTCTTCCGGCATCCGGTGCGCGGAAACGACGTCGGCCTCGTAGGGAATGTCGAATTCGGCCAGTGCCGCCGCTGCAGCGTCCATGACCGGCCAGTCGGAGTCCGAACCCATAACGAGGCCGACCAGCGGCGTGGTAGCACGGGGCATGCTTCAGTTCTCCTTCAGGGGGTCGCTGCCGTCACGGATGATGGCAGCTGCCCGGCCGGCGCTGCGGCGAAGGGCGGGAAGGTCGCCGGCGGCGCCGACGGCGTTAACGTGCCCGATCTTACGTCCCGGGCGGACGGATTTGCCGTAGGCATGCACCTTGACGGCAGGTTCTGCCGCCAGGGCCAGGGGATAGGCGGCGAAAAGGTCCGGATTGCGGCCGCCGAGGAAATTCTTCATCACGGTTGCCCCGCCCAGCAGGCCGGTGTCGCCCAGGGGCAGGTCCAGCACCGCACGCAGGTGCTGTTCGAACTGGCCGGTCAGGGAGCCGTCCATGGTCCAGTGCCCCGAGTTGTGCGGCCGCATGGCCAGTTCATTGATCAGGAAGCCCGGGCCGCGGCCCGGTGTCTCAAACATTTCCACAGCCATCACGCCGGTGACCTCCAGCTCGGCGGCCAGCCGCAGGGCCGCTTCGGCGGCGGCCCCGGCCACCGCCGGATCCAGGTCCTGGGCAGGGGCGATCACTTCGTCGCACACGCCGTCCACCTGGATGGAATGGACCACGGGCCAGGCCTTGCTCTGGCCGCCGGGGGTCCGGGCCACCAGGGCGGAAAGCTCGCGCGTGAACGGGACCTTCTCTTCGGCCAGCAGCGGGCCGGCGCCGAACCAGTCCGCACATTCCCGCGCTGCCGCGCTGTCCGCAACAATACGCACGCCCTTGCCGTCATACCCGCCGCGCGGGGTTTTCAGGACCACAGGCCACCCGGCGGCGTCACCGAAGGCCGTCAGCTCCTCGACGTCGTCCACCGCGGCCCAGCGCGGGTTGGGCAGTCCGAGCCGCTCCACGGCGGCCCGCATGACCAGCTTGTCCTGGGCATGGACGAGTGCGGCGGGGCCGGGCTGGACGTTGATGCCCTTCTCGACCAGGGCCAGCAGGTGTTCCCCGGGCACATGCTCGTGATCGAAGGTCACCACGTCGACGCCGGCTGCAAAGTCGGCCAGGACCTGCAGGTCCCGGTAGTCCCCGACTGTGGCGTTTGCCACTGCAGGCACAGCCGATACGTCGGGTCCCTCCGCGAGCACGCGCAGCTCGAATCCGAGTGCGGTGGCCGCCGGGGCCATCATCCGGGCGAGCTGGCCGCCGCCTATCACGCCGATAATTGGAAAATCCACGCCTTAAGGGTACCGAACGACTGTGTAGTTCCCGCTCTGCGACGCCGGATGGAAGAGCAGCTCCAGCGAACTCCCATGAACTGGCGGTAATATTGTCTCTCGACCGCCGTGCGTCCGCGCGTCGGGTACAGGCAGCCGTCCGCTTTCTTTCGGGCCCCTGTCGCTGATCGGCCTCGGAGGGTCATGTTTACATCGCTGTCGTCCTGGGTTCGGGGCCTTGTTTCCCTGTTCTGGCGGGAAGTTGCCAAGTTCGGAACCGTAGGTGCACTGGCATTCGTCATCGACAACGGCCTGACCCTGTTCCTGATGCACGGGCCCATGTCCGGCAGCGAGGTCAAGGCACGTTTTGTGGGTGCCGTCGTCGCGACCATGTTTTCCTGGGTAGCCAACCGGTACTGGACCTTCCGCCGCCGCCGCAACCAGAACAACGTGGCCCGCGAGCTTGGACTGTTCGTCCTCATTAACGGAGTCGGCATCCTGATCTCCACCGGGTTCACCTGGGTAGCCCGGTACCCCATGGGTATCCAGGACAAGAACCTGCTCTTCCTGGCCGGTGTGATCGGCATCGGCGTCGCCACCGTGCTGCGGTTCTTCGCCTACCGCTTCTGGGTCTTTAACGCCGAACTGGACAGTGAGCCGGGCTTCGAGCAGGACTACGAACTGCTCGAGGAACCCGCTCCGCGCGGAGAAGCCGCCCCCCGCGGGGAAGCTTCTCCGACGCGCAGTGCGCTCAGGCCCCCAAACGCTTCGTAACACGCTCCGAGTCGAGCACCTTGGCGCTCGGCTGCACCCCCTCGGCGGTCAGGAGCACCGCGCCGCCTGACGCCCACATCTGCAGTGCCGCCTCCAGCACCAGCGGCAGGTCCGTGGAGGAGGCGAGCAGCACCCCCGGCGCTTCCGCCGCCGGCGCCCCTGCCGGGAGCGAGGCATACGGAACGGTTTCCTTCAGCAGTGCGGCCGCAGTTCCACCGTGCACCTCCAGCGCCGGCACGCCGGGGCCGGGCACCGCATCCTCGATATACGTGTCGGCATAGGAACGGACTTCGGCCGCATAATCAACGACGCCGGGGGCCAGCTCGCCCGGGAAGGCCAGATCCAGCGCGCCAAGGGCCACGGCCACCACGGTGCCGCGGGCCGCGTTGCCGGGAGCTGCAGTGACTGTGACCGCGGCAGGCGCGGCGGTCCCTGCCGGATCCCACACCACGGTGCAGCCCGTCTGCCATCCGGCCAGTGCCCAGACCAGCGTCTTCCAATGCACGGGGAGGTCCACGCGGAGCCGCATTCCGGGTTCGGCATCGAGCTCGTCCACCAGGAAATTGGCCGTCTTGGCCACCCAGTTGTCCAGCACTTTTCCGGAAAGCTCGATCCGCTCGCCCTCCGGGCCGTACCAGATCAGTGCCGGAGAGGTGGCCTGGTGCGTCCGCAGCGAGGCCAGCAGGGTGGATGCCGGTGTGCTCATATCTGTTGCTCTTTTCCTTGGGTGGTGCGTTTGGCGTATCCGTACATCCGGACACGGCGGCGGTGATTCCTTTTTGGCTCGGCGCCGGATGCAGCCCGGATGCCGATTCCCACAGTTGGTGGTGTCAGGTAAAGTCCGACGCGCCGGGAAAACGGTGCAAATCCCGGGCGTGGCGTTGCCCGCATCCGCTCAATGAACTCTATAAGATGCCTGAACAGCTTGACGGAGCCGTATTACACGCGTGTAATTAGGTATCGGATTTGTTCCAGCCACTTGGACGACCCGCAGGCCCGGCGCCTGGGGCCGCCACACAGCCGCCGCTGGGGCAGTAACACCGGGAGGACTCCATGGGGCAAGCAGAAGAACAGCAGGACAATACCGTCATAGCCGAGCAGGCTTCTGCCAGCTACGGTTCGCGGGGTGTCCCCGTGGACTGGTATGTGGATCCTGCCGATCCGGCTGCTGCCGAGCGGTACCGGCGTGAGGCTGCGGGCTCCCTGGAAGACCAGGCCACCGCGTTCCTGGCAGCCCATGAGGCCCTGGCCGAGACCCCGGCCGAAGAGGAAACCGTCCTGGATCCTCCCGTCTCGCTCTTCCCTGCTGCCACCGAAACCCGTCCGGTCTGGATCGGGCTGCCCGGTACCGGCCAGGACTACGCCGACGAAGGCGAGTTGGGCTGGCAGGCGGACGCACTGTGCGCCCAGACCGATCCCGAAGCGTTCTTCCCGGAAAAGGGCGGCTCCACCCGGGACGCGAAAAAAGTCTGTGCGGCCTGCAACGTCCGGTCCCAGTGCCTGGAGTACGCGCTGGCCAATGATGAGCGCTTCGGTATCTGGGGCGGACTCTCCGAGCGTGAACGACGCCGGCTCCGGAAGCAGGCAGTCTAATTCTTTCGCACGTCCACGTTTGTGCCGTTGTCGTAGCCCACAACGGTGAGCGGTACCTCCCCGAAACACTGTCCGCATTGGCGGCCCAGACCAGGCCGGCTGATTTCGTCATTGGCGTTGACGCCGGTTCCACGGATGCAAGCGCGTCCCGTCTGCAGCTGGGACTGCCGGTGGGCAGCCCGGTCATTGCAGCCCCGGCCCGCGGCGGCTTCGGAGCGGCAGTCAAAGCCGGGCTGGCAGAGCTGCCACGGCGCCCGGAAACCGATCCCTCCAGCGAATGGATCTGGCTGCTGCACGACGACAGCGCTCCTGCTCCCACGGCTTTGGAAGAACTCCTTTTGGCCGTTGAACGTGCCCCTTCAGTGACTATTGCCGGTACCAAGCAGGTCCAGTGGGACAACGACCGCCGCCTGGTCGACGTGGGAATCAGCATCAACCGGTGGGCCGAGCGGCTCACGATGATCGACGCCGACGAGCTGGACCAAGGCCAATATGATTCCCGCAGCGATATTTTCGCGGTTAACTCAGCCGGCATGCTGATCCGCCGGGATGCCTGGGACCAGCTCGGAGGATTCGATCCGGCCCTTCCCGGCAGCGGCGATGACATTGACCTGTGCTGGCGGAATCGCCTGGCCGGAAGCCGCGTGGTGGTGGTTCCGGCCGCCAGCGTCCGGCATGCCGGCAACAGGCCCAACCCGGCGGCGTCGGAGGCCGCCACCCGCCGGGCGGAAATCTTCCTGCGGCTCAAGCACGCGCCGCTGTGGCAGGTGCCGTTCCTGGCCGTGGGCGCCGTGCTAGGCGGGGTCGGCCGGTTTTTCCTGGGCATGCTGGCCAAGGACCCCGGGTACGCGGCGTCGTCGCTGGTCACCAGCGCAGCTGCGGTGTGCCGGCCCATGGACCTCTACCGCTCGCGCCGGAGCGCCGCGGCCACCCGTACCCGTCCGCGCAACGCGGTGTCCGCCCTGCGCAGCGGAGCCCGTGAGGTCCGCGAACACCGGCGCTCCCTGGCAGAAGCCCAGGCCGCTTCACTCGGCAGCGAAACAGCGGACTCCGGAAGCCAGGAGTATGTTCCCAGCGGCGACGCCACTGACGACTTTGCCGCCCTGGAAGGTCCCGGCCGCAGCTGGGTGGGGCTGGGGGCCCTGGCCGCCGCGTTGCTGCTCGCAGCAGCGTCCTTCACCGGCCTCCACCGGCTGTTCGGTGCCTCCGCCGTCGCCGGGGACGCCTTGCTTCCGCTGGGCCAGGGCGTGGGTGCCGTCTGGTCCGCCGCAACCGGGTGGTGGGCGCAGCTGGGGTCGGGCTATCCCGCACACGGAGACCCCTTCGGTTTTATGCTGTCCCTGCTGGCCATAGCCGGGTTCGGCAACGGGAACGCCGCCGTCCTGGTGTTGCTGCTGCTGGCACTTCCGCTGGCCGGGCTGACGGCCTGGTTCGCAGCGGGTGCCTTTACGGACCACCGGGGGCTGCGTTTCTGGGCCGCCCTCTTTTGGGCATCGGTTCCGGCGTTCCAGACAGCGCTGGGCAGCGGCCGCCTGGGCAGCCTGCTTGCCCATATCCTGCTTCCGCTCACCGTGCTGGCCTTTGCACGCGCAGTCGGCGGCGGCAAAGCGGTGGGTGCCGGCAAAGAGGCGTCCGCGGGTGCTGCCGGACCGACTGCGTCATGGACGGCAGCCGGAGCAGCCGGCCTCCTGCTGGCCGCCGTGTGTGCAGCGGCGCCGATCCTTTTTGTCCTGGCGGTTGTTGCGGTCCTGATCCTTGTGCTGGCCCTGCGCCGCCGGGCGAAGACGCTCTGGTGGGCCCTGCTGCCGGCCGCGGTTCTCCTGCTTCCGCAGGTCCTGTCTGCCATGCCGGAGAACCTGCGCGCCGTCCTGGCAGATCCCGGTGTGCCGCTGGCGTTTGAACGCTCCGAAGCGTGGCAGCAGCTGCTGGGCTACCCGGTGGCATTTGCGCCCGAGGGAACCCTGGCCGGACTCCTGCCGGCCGGACCCTGGCCCCTCATCCTGGCCCTGCTGGTGGGCGCTCCGACGGCAATGCTGGCCGCCGCCGGCCTGTTCCGCAGCGCTACGGCCCGGCTGGCACGCCTGGCGTGGGTGCTGGTCCTGGCCGCCTTGGGCATCAACATCGCCGCGTCCTATCTCGGCACCGCCGCCACGGCAGACGCCGTGGTGACGCCCTTCACCGGGCCGTTGGTTTCGGCAACCGTTCTCCTCTTGATGACAGCGGCGCTGGCCGCCGCGGCAGACATGCTGGCAGCGGGGCGGGTAGCGGCCAAGGACTCCCGGCAGCGCAGCAGCAGGCCTGTGCTGGCCGCTGTCCTGGGCCTGATCCTTGCCGCCGGCCCGATAGCAAGCCTCGGCCTGTGGGTCATACCGCAATTCACCGGTTCCGGGTTCCCCGGGGACCGCGGAACCGGGACCGTAAGCAACGAGGCGGGCTCCGCCGGTGTCCTGCCGGGGCTGGATACGGCACTCCACGGAGCGGACGCACGTACCCTTCCCGCCACCGCGGCCGACGCCGGATACGGCGACACGCAGTCGCGCAGCATTGTCCTCCGCGTCGACGCGGAGGGGAAGGCCACCGCAGTCCTGATGCGCGGTGGCGGAACCACCCTGGAACAGCTCTCCACCATTGACGGGGCCCGAACCCTGTCGGGGCTTCCGGGCACACCCGGCGCCGACGATCCGGCCACCGCGGACCTGCGCCGTGCCGTCGCCGTGATCACCGCCGGAACAGGTGTGGATCCCCGCGGGGAACTGGCACGCCTTGGCGTTGCCTTCGTGGTCCTGCAGGAATCCGATACTGCCGCCGAGTTGCTGGCCGGCCGGATGGATTCCGTGCCGGGGCTGGCATCCGTCGGCCAAACCGGTTCCGGTTGGCTCTGGCGGGTCACCGAGCCGCTCAACGAAGCAGGAACCGAAACCCAGTCCGGGGCGGGGGCGCGCGTGCGTGTCCTGAACTCCGACGGGACGACGGCCGCCGCGGTGCCCTCCGGGAGCGAAGAGGTCCGGGCCCAGGTTCCCGCCGGGGCCGAGGGGCGTATCCTCGTCCTCGCCGAACGCTCCGACCCGGGCTGGAGCGCCAGCCTGGACGGGAAACCCCTGGCAACCGCCGACCGGGACTGGGAACAGGCTTTCCAACTCCCGGCCAACGGCGGAGAGCTGGAAATCACGTACACCAGTGTCTGGGAACCGTGGGTGGAGGCTCTGCAGATCCTGGTGATCGCCCTGACCGTTCTGCTGGCCTTGCCCACTCCGACCACCGGTCGGACCATCCGCCTGCCCGGCAAGCAGCGGCCGCGCACGGAGCCTGCTGAAGCAACCGAGGCGGCTGTGCCTGCCGGTGCTGCCGGCAGCTCCGGGGACGGCGTCCCGGTACCTGTGGGGACGCCGGAACCGGCGAGCGGGTCACCCGCAGCATCGCCGGCGCACTCCGGCGCAGGTGCATGGCAGGAAACCCGGACCGCAGAAGGAAACCAGCCATGAGCACAGCGAATCCCAACGACGACGACGGTCAGCAGCCGGCCGCGCAGCAGGACACCGGTGCGGCGGGCGGCGCAACCGATCCGGAAGGCCGGGGCAAGCCCGCCGGCACACGGAACCGCAACCGGCGGAAAGCCACCGGAACGGCCGGACGCTGGGCCTCGGGAGTGCTGCTGCTGGCCTGCACCGGGGCCCTGGCAGCCGGCTCCACCCTCGCCGGCACCGGTGCTGCCGGCCGGACAGTGGACGTGCCGTATACCGATGTGCCTGCCGGCCCGCTGACCGGCGTCTGTCCGGAGCCGCCCCGGTTGCTTTCCGGGAACGTAGCGGGCACCGATGCGGAATTCAGTGCCGAGTCATCATCGGCCAAGAGTGTTGTTAATGCGGTGGCGCTTCCGGTTGCGGGGAACCCGCTGCCGGCAACCGCGCTGGCGTCCGTGGCCGACGGCTCGGTGCTGGCGGGCATGGGCGGCGGCACCGAACTGCCGCTGGCAGGATCCCGGACGGCCGGCGTGGCCAGGGACCAGCAGGTTACCGCCGCAACGTTGCTCAGCGCGGAGCCCAACGGGGCCCTGGAAGCGACGGCAGGTGCTGCCCTCACCTATTCGGCTGCTGACGGCGACCTGGCCGGAGTGGCGGCAGCCAACTGCCGCGCACCGGTGAATGACCAGTGGCTCGTCGGAGCCCGGACAACGGTCGGTGCAACCGCGGTGCTGCAGCTGACCAACCCCTCGCAGACGACGGCCGATGTTGACCTGGAGCTGTACGGCACCGCCGGGCCGCTGGGCGGTCCGGGAAGCCGGGGCATTTCCGTAGCTCCGGGCCAGACCCGCTCGGTGGTGCTGGCAGGCCTGGCCGCCAACCAGGAGGCGTTGGCAGTCCGGGTGCGCAGCTCGGGCGGGCCGGTGGCAGCGGTCATTTCGCAGAACCTGCTGCGCGGCTTGACGCCCGGCGGAGTGGAACTGATCCAGCCCACCGCGGCTCCGCGGCCCGGCCAGGTGATCGGCGGAGTCTGGATCCAGAACCCTTCAACCACCCGGGCAATGGCAGCGGAGGAGGGCTATGCGTCGATGACGCCGACCCTTCAGATTGCCGTCCCCGGCGCAGGGGACGCCGTGGTCAACGTACGCGTTTTCGGCGCGACCGGGGAAGTGGCCCTTGAGGGCGGCGGAAGCTACAATGTGGCGGCCGGCACGGTCACGAGGCTTCCGCTGGATTCGCTGCCCGAGGGAACCTACACCGTGGATATTTCGTCGGACGTTGCCGTCTCCGCGGCGGCGGTCTTCAGTCGGGGGACCGACGCCGCTGCCGGCACCGACCTTGCGGTGGCCACCGCGGGGGAGCGGCTGGGAAGCGAGCATCTGGCGGTCTTGCCGTCTGCGGACAGCAGGCTGTCCTTCACCGCTCCGGAAGGGGCCGCGGAGGTGCAACTGACCGCTGTGTCGGCTGACGGAACGCTGCAGCCCGGGAAAACCGTGCCGCTGGCGGCCGGAGCCACGGCCTCGCTGGCACCGGCAGACCTGGGAGGCTCCGCCGTCGCCGTCCTGGTCCGTGCCACCGGGGCCCCGGTCTACGGCGCCCAGGTGGTCACCGGAGGAGACCGCGGCCTGAGCGTCCTTATCCTGCCCAAGGGAACGGTCGGCGGAAACCGCGTGCAGGTGGGAGTGGGCCACTAGGTCCGCCATGGCCGACCGGAGGGAAACTTACAGCGGCCGGAACCTGCCGTAGGCGGGATCGACTGTTTCCGGGTCCATGCCCATCAACGCGGCCAGCTGTTCGACGACCACGTCGTGAAGCAGTTCGCTGACCGGAACCAGGCCGCGGGCCGCGGTTTCCACGGCGTGACGGTAAATAGTGATGACGGCCGGGCGGCCGGGCTCCGGTCCGGTACCTGCCCCCAGCGGTATGGGCCCGCCGTCGCGGGCCAGCTCCTCAAGCCCCGGTGGGATTTCGGCTACCACGAACTGGTAGCCCTGTATCCGTTCGCCCCAAAGCCGCTCCAGGCGTTGGGCCGACTCCAGGACCCATTCGTCGAAGCGCTCTGACCGCGTGCGTGCTCCGGCCAGGTGCGGCGGGATAAGGTCTCCGCGCAGGCCGCGGCCGTGCCGGTTGCGCCGGCGCTGCCGGAAGGACCGGGCGCCCGGGGAGGAGGCTTCGGCAGCCTGCTCCGCATCGAGGCGCACCCGGAAAGAGGATCCCATGGACATGTACAGAACTCTAACCGCTGACCCGGACGGCGGGGACCCCGCGGTGCCGGCGGGAATTGCCGGCATCCGCTGCCTGCCCGCGCTGCCGGTGCGGCAACGGCCCTCCGGTCACGGCGCGCCTGCACCCACACTGCGGGCAAGCGGGTAAAGTGGTCCTCCGTGGAATCCTTACGTCAGTGCTCCAGATCAGCCTGCCGCCAGCCGGCAGTAGCTACCCTGACCTACGTATACGCGGATTCCACCGCCGTCCTGGGGCCGCTGGCCACCTATGCCGAACCGCATTGTTACGATTTATGCGCGGCCCACTCCGGCCGCCTGACCGCTCCGCGGGGCTGGGAACTGGTCCGCCTGAACCTGGACGGACAGCCGCGCACTCCCAGCCGCGATGAACTCTCCGCCCTTGTAGATGCCGTGCGGGAACAGGCCGCCGAGGCCTCCGGCGACGAGGAAGACGAACCCAAGCGCAGCGGAAAGCACGCCCTGGAGCCCCCGGCCGAGACTCCGGGCAGCCGCCGGGCGCACCTGCGCGTCCTCCGCGAACAGAACTAGGCCGCCCGCAGCGCCCGTCCTAGGGATAGGCTGGGCTGTGATGCGCCGCCAGCCGCGGCACCTTAGTTCAAGGAAGTGCTGTTTTCACCATGGCCACATTGTCAGCCGGACTCCTAGCCGTCCTGCGTTGCCCCGTTACCGGTTCCCAGTTGCGGCAGGACGGCGACGAACTGGTTTCCACCGAACCCGACGCGTCAGGGACGCCGGTACGCTACCGGGTGGAAGAAGGGATTCCCGTCCTGTTGAAGGCCTCCGACCCCAGGTAGGAGGGCACGGGCCCGTCCTGCCGCTACCACCGAGGAAGTGCGCGTGAGCATTGAGTTCAAAGTAGCCGACCTTTCCCTAGCCGAGGCAGGACGCCACCAGATCCGCCTGGCTGAACATGAGATGCCGGGGCTGATGGCGCTGCGCCGCGAATACGGCCCCAGCCAGCCGCTGGCCGGAGCGCGCATCGCAGGTTCCCTGCACATGACGGTCCAGACGGCGGTGCTGATTGAAACCCTTACGGCCCTGGGGGCCGAGGTGCGCTGGGCCTCCTGCAACATCTTCTCTACCCAGGATGAAGCCGCCGCGGCCGTGGTGGTGGGGAACGGCACCCCGGAGAATCCCGCAGGGGTCCCGGTGTTCGCATGGAAGAATGAATCGCTTGAGGACTACTGGTGGACGGCCGAGCAGATCCTCACCTGGCCCGAGGGATCGGGCGGGCCCAACATGATCCTGGACGACGGCGGCGATGCGACCCTGCTCCTGCATAAGGGCGTGGAGTTCGAAGCCGCGGGCTTCGTGCCGGAGAACCCCCGTGAAGGGGATGAGGGCTACTCCTACGAGTTCACCGTCATCCTGGACCGGCTGCGGCGCAGTTTGGCCGAACATCCCGGTAAATGGACGGAAATTGCCAAAGGCATCCGCGGGGTCACGGAGGAAACCACTACCGGCGTGCTGCGCCTTTACCAGCTGGCCGCCGAAGGCAAGCTGCTGTTCCCGGCCATCAACGTCAACGATTCGGTGACCAAGTCCAAGTTCGACAATAAATACGGCATCCGGCATTCCCTGCCGGATGGCCTGAACCGGGCCACGGATACGCTCATCGGCGGCAAGGTGGCGGTAGTGTGCGGCTACGGCGACGTCGGCAAGGGCGCGGCGGAGGCGCTGCGCGGGCAGGGTGCCCGCGTCATCGTCACGGAAATCGACCCGATCTGCGCGCTGCAGGCAGCCATGGACGGCTATCAGGTGGCCCGGTTGGAGTCGGTGCTGCACCAGGGCGACATCTTCATCACGACCACCGGCAATAAGGACATCATCATGGCCCGGCATATGGCCGGCATGAAGCACCAGGCCATTGTGGGCAATGTGGGCCACTTCGACAATGAGATCGACATGGCCGGGCTGGCCCGGATTCCCGGCATCCGCAAGGTGGAAATCAAGCCGCAGGTCCACGAATGGGTCTTCGACGAGGGTACGGATGCCCGGCGCAGCATCATCGTCCTGTCCGAGGGGCGGCTGCTGAACCTGGGCAACGCCACCGGCCATCCTTCCTTCGTAATGAGCAACTCCTTTGCCAACCAGACCATTGCGCAGATTGAGTTGTTCACCAAGCACGGCGACGGGACCTACGCCAACCAGGTCTACGTGCTGCCCAAGGTGCTGGACGAGAAGGTGGCCCGCCTGCACCTGTCTGCCCTCGGCGTCGAACTGACGGAGCTGACCAAGAGCCAGGCGGACTATCTGGGCGTGGACGTGGCCGGGCCGTTCAAGCCCGAGCACTACCGCTACTAAGCACTCCGGAACAACCCACTCCGGAACCCGCCGGTCCCGCCGGCACGGCGCGGTCCTAGCGGCTGAAGGGCGTCCGGTGCAGCCGTTCGCCGAGGACCGCAGCCTGCAGGCGGGAACGTTCCAGCCGGGCATAGTCCCGGTCCCGCCGCGCGCCGGTCACCGCCCGCAGGTACGCTTCCGGGTGGGTGCCGGCCGGCGGCTGCGGGGACACATACGGCACCGTTTCCGCTGCGAGTTCCGCTGCCAGCTTTGTCCGGGCCGGACCGGCCATCCCGCCGGTCTGGCCCAGGAACCGGGAAATCCGCCGGGACAGCGGGTCCGGGAGCCGTCCCAGATCCGCGAGCTGTGCCCACCCGGCGAGCTCGGGCGGAATAACGACCGGCTGCCGCGGGGCCGAGTGCACCCTCTCCTGCAGCGCATAGGTGCCGGCCAGCACGTCGCCGAGGCGCTTGGACCGGGCGTTAAACACGGCGACGAAGAAGGCCAGGGCCCCGGACAGGGCATAGATTTCCAGCACGGCCGTGACCGCCCGGATGATGGCGTGCCGGAACCGCACCGACCCGCCGTCGTCGCGCACTATGCGCAACCCCAAGGCCAGCCGGCCCAGTGACTTGCCGCGTGTCAGCGTTTCCACCGTAGCGGGGGCGATCACGAACACCAGGACCGCCGAGCCCACCAGGAGCGCCCGCAGCAGGTTGAAGTCCGCTTCCGCCAGGACCTGCCCCAACAGCAGCACCACAAGGACATAGGCCAGGACGGCTACCAGGACGTCGATGAGGGCGCTGGCCATCCGGGGAGCGAAGCCGGCGGGGCGGAGGTCCAGAACCACTGCCTCGCCGGTAATAATGCTGCTCACGCGTGTCCTCCTGGAAAGCCGTTGGTGAGGACCACTGTACCGACCCGTTAGGGTGTACCCGTGGACCTGGATGCCTTCACCGCCGTACACGGTGCCGATTGGACGCGCCTCGATGAACTGACCGGCCGACGCCGGCTGAGTGGTTCCGAGGCGGACGAGCTTCTCCGGCTCTATCAGCGTGCCTCCACGCACCTGTCGATTGTGCGTTCGGTGGCGCCTGAAGGTCCCCTCTCCGCATCCCTGTCCATGCGCCTGGCCAGGGCCCGGACAAAGTTCACCGGTAACCGCTCCAACGCCGTGGAGGAAACCGCCCGCTTTTTTGTCCAGGGGCTTCCTGCCGCGTTCTACCGGGTGCGCTGGCTGACAGCGGCCGTAGGCGCGGCGTTCCTCCTCGTCGCCTGGCTGAGCGGGGTATGGGCGTTCAACACGCCGGGGGTGCTCGCCACCATGGGAAGCGATGCGGAACTCCGCCGGTATGTGGAAGAGGATTTCGTCAGCTACTACAACCCCACGGCGTCCTTCGCGGGCATGGTCTGGACCAACAACGCGTGGATCGCCGTGCAGGCGGTGGCATTTGGCATCACCGGTGTGTGGGTGCCGTGGATCCTCCTGCAAAACGCGGTGAGTCTGGGGACGACCGCTGCGCTGATGGCCGCCCACGGCCGGCTGGATGTCTTCTTCACGTACATCCTCCCGCACGGTTTTATGGAGCTGACCGCCATTTTCATCGCCGGTGCCGCAGGCCTGCGGATTTTCTGGACGCTGGTGGCGCCCGGGCGCAGTCCGCGCATGGCGGCGCTGGCCCGGGAGGGCCGGTCACTGATGACCGTCGGCCTTGGCCTGGTCCTGGTGCTCTTTGTCTCCGGGCTGGTGGAAGGGTTTGTCACGCCCAGCCCGCTGCCCCCGTGGCTGCGCCTGGCCATCGGGTTCCTGGTGTTCTGCGCGTACTGGACCTACACCTTGGTTTTGGGCCGCCGCGCGTACCGAAACGGTCACCGCGGGGACCTTACGGCAAGCGACGCCGGCGCCGAGCTGCGCACCGCCTAGGCCCCGGGCGGGGTGGCGTACGCGACTGACCCGTACTGTCCCGGTAATGTCGAGGTAAGACCAGCGTCAACAGTTCAGGGAAGTGAAAGAGGAAGAGTGGCAAGCCAGGACGAAACCCCCACGCATCGACCGACGACGCCGGGAGAGCCTCCGAACGGTGCCGCCGATTCCGCGCCGGCCGAACCGGATTCCCGGATCGGTTCCCGCTCGGGAGCCCACTCCGCCCGTCCCGCCGGGTCTCCCGTTCTTCCGGGCCCGGATGAACACGCCGATTGGGACGCGGAGTTCAATACTCTTGCCGGCTCAGCGGCGGAGGGGGACCGCACCGGAACAGCCGCCGATGATGCCGTGGCCCCGGGAACAACCTCCGACGTTTCGGCTGCCGGGAAAAGCGACCGGGCTGACGGAGACGTCCCCGACCCTGTGGACCCTGCCGCCGGCAGTGCTGATTCAACCGCTTCCGGTGCTTCCGCGGCACCGGCCGCCCCGGGGTCATCCGCTGCAACCGTGCCCGGCGGACATCCAAGCCTGGCCCAGCGCAGCGAGCTTCCGATGCGCCGGGCCAGCACGCTCCCGAACCTCAGCGCTTATGAGCACGACGGCGGCCCTGACGGGCGCCGGGACAACCACGACGGTCATGACGGCGACGTGGCTGAGGGCAGCGGCGACCCCCAGGGCCGTCACGACCCCCTGGACCGCGACGGCAGCCGGGACAGGCATCCGGCGGCGGAACCGGGCCTGGAAACCATGCCGGACCAGGCGCGCGGCCCGGTCCGCGGCGACGGCAACCGGCCGGTCACGGCCGATGATGATCTTTCCCCCGCCATGGAACAGGACACGACCGCAGAACGGGCCGGGACAGCGCAGCCGGTTGACGGCGAAGAGCAGGCCGGAGAGCCGGCCGCCCGTACCGGTGGCCCGGATGCGGACGGCGGGCAGGCAGGCACGGCCGGAGCCGTGGATGTGCCCGCCGACGCCCGGGAAACCGACCGAGCCGGTGTTGGCGAGGATGCCGACGTTGAGGCCCATCCCGCCGTGGTAACGCCGGAGGAAGCCGAACGCCGGGCCAAGGAGCGGGAAAAGGCCGCCGCAGGCAAACCCGTGCTGGCCCGGGTGCTGCAGGTGATGGTCGCCGTCTTCTTCCCCGTAGTGGTGCTGGCGGCAGCGATCCGCGCCGTGGCCACCCCCCTTTTCCTGTGGGCCGAGTACCACCGCCCGGGGTTCCCCGGCGACGCTTACGGCTTCACCACCGATGACCGGATGACCTACGGCTCCTACGCGGTGGACTACCTCACTAACCTGAGCGGGTCCCGGTATCTGGGCGACCTGGTGGGGGACGGGGGGCAGCCCCTGTACCTGGCGAGCGAGGTCAGCCACATGGCCGACGTCAAAGCGGTGCTGACGGGGGCGTTTGCGGCCGCTGCCGTCATGGTGGTCCTCGGCCTTTTCGCCCTCCTGTACCTGAGGCGCCGGAGCCCGGGAGGCGTCCGGCGCGCACTCTTTGCCGGAGCGGTGGCGACGCTGGCCCTTATGTCCGTGCTGGTGGTCCTGGCCGTCCTGGGCTGGGAACAGTTCTTCACCCAGGTGCATACCCTTTTCTTCGCCAACGGCAACTGGACGTTCCGCCTGGACGACACACTGATCCGGCTCTTCCCCGCACAGTTCTGGATGGACGCCGGAATTGTGATCGCGGCGCTGGTGCTGGCCGCCTGCGCCGTCGTCCTCGCCACCTGCTGGCCCACGAAGGCTCGCCGCGAAAGCGTCCGCCAGGCCCGCGAGGACGCCCGCCGGCGATACGCGGAATCGCTGAACGCGCTCTAGGCACACAGCACGCACCGGGCCCGGCCCGGACGCAAAGAATCCCCCGCACCGTTTCCGGTGCGGGGGATTCTTTGTGTTTGCCCGGCTACTTCGCGTAGAGCTTTTCCACCTCGTCGGCGTAGTCGGAGATGACCGCGTTGCGGCGCAGCTTCAACGTGGCCGTCAGGTGTCCGGACTCCAGGGAGAAGTCCTTGGGCAGGACCGCGAACTTCCGGATCTGCTCGGCCCGGGAAACCGTTGCATTGGCGGCGTCCACGGCCTCCTGCAGCATCTGCTGGATACGGGGATCATCAGCGGCGGCACCGGACGGGGCCCCGTTCTCCCGGCTCCAGGCCTCCAGCGCCTCATCGTCAAGGGTGATCAGTGCCGACACGAAGGGCCGGCCCTCGCCCACCACAACGGCCTGGGAGACGAGGCGGCTCTCACGGATTTTCTCCTCCAGCGGGCCGGGGGCCACGTTCTTGCCGCCGGCAGTGACCAGCAGGTCCTTCTTCCGGCCGGTGATCCGCAGGAATCCGTCCCCGTCCAGCTCGCCGACGTCGCCGGTCTTGAACCACTCACCGTCAAAGGCGGCAGCAGTGGCTTCCGGGTTGCGGTGGTAGCCCTTGAAGACCACTGCACCGCGGACCAGCACCTCGCCGTCGTCGGCAATCCTGATGGTGGTGCCCGGCATGGGCAACCCCACCGAACCCACCCGCGTCCGGCTGGCCTGGTTCACGCTTGCCGGGGCAGTGGTTTCGGTGAGGCCGTAGCCCTCGAGCACGGTCACGCCGCTGCCGCGGAAGAAATGGGCCAGCATGGGGCTGAGCGCGCTGGCGCCGGAGATGGCGAAGGCGGCCTTTCCGCCGAGCACCGCCCGGACCTTGGGGTAGAAAAGCCGTTCGAACAGCTTGTGCTTCAGGGTCAGCGCCGCGGAGGGCCCGCGGCCGCCGCGGGCTGCGGAGTCCTTGGCCTCGGAGTAGGCAATGGCGGTGGCGGAGGCAGCGGCAAAAGCCTTGCCCTTGCCGGCGGCTTCGGCGGAGGCCTGGGCACCGGTGTAGATCTTTTCGAAGATCCGGGGCACGGCCAGCAGGAACGTCGGCTGGAAGGACTTGAGATCGGACATCAGGTCCGAGGCGCTGCGGGAGTGGCCCACCTTGACGCCGGCATGCAGGCAGCCCACCTGGACTGCGCGGGCCAGGACGTGCGCCAGCGGCAGGAACATCAGGGTGGTCGGGTTCGGGACCTTCAGCATCTCCGGGAGCACTTCGATGACGTTCACGCCGAAGAGGGCAAAGTTGCCGTGCGTGATTTCGCAACCCTTGGGGCGGCCGGTAGTGCCGGACGTGTAGACCATGGAGGCGGTGTCGTCGAGGTTCGCGGTGCTGCGGGCCGCCTCCAGCATCTCGTCACTGACCTCGCTGCCGGCGGCGGCGAGGGCGGTCAGCGAATCCGCGACGTCGCCGTCGTTCATCATCCACACGGCAAATTCGCCCTCAAGCCCGGAAATGCCCGCCTGCACGACGGCGGCCTTTCGCTCGTCCTCGACGAAGACGTGGCGGGCACCGGAGTCGGAGAGGATCCACTCGACCTGGGAGGGGGAGGACGTTTCGTAAATCGGGATGGTCACCGCCCCGGCGAACCAGTTGGCCATGTCTGCCACGGTCCACTCATAGGATGTTCGGGACATCACGGCAACGCTGTCACCGGGACGGACACCGGACCCGATCAGCCCCTTTGCCAGGCGGGTCACCTCCGCCAGGAAGCGCGCGGCGGTGATGTCTTCCCACTCACTGCCGTTCTTGACCGCGTACAGCACGCGGGATGGGTCTTTTGAATGCATTTGGAGCAACAGATCCGTGACGTTTGAATCTGCGGGAAGACTAACCAGGAGGTCAGTGGCGGACTCGCGCACTTATCCCTCTCTTTCTGTGCCGTTGCACATGGGTAACGAGACTTAAATCCAGCTGGGCATCCACATACGCAGCCGCCAGACAGAATACGGGACGGTTTCCGCTGTCCAGACCGGCATAAAGAATGCCGAGAGCAGGAGGACCCCCGCTGCGAAACAGCCGACAACCAGTAACCCCGTCCGCCGCCGCTGCGGCGTGTCGGTGCTCCGGCCCAGGACCAGGCCGAGGACGTAGACCAGGGCCAGCACCAGAAACGGTTCAAATGACACCGCGTAGAAGTAGAACGTGGTCCGTTCAGGATAGGCGAACCAGGGCAGGTATCCAGCAGCCACTCCGGACAGGACCGCACCTGCCCGCCAGTCGCGCCGGCCGATCCAGTAAAAGAGCACTACCAGCAGCGACAGGGCCGCGGCCCACCAGATCAGGGGGTTGCCCACGGAGGTGACAGCGGAGGAGCAGCTGTCCACTGCGCAGCCGTCCTCGCCGTAGGCCGAGGATTCGTAATAGAAGGACGTGGGCCTGCCCATAAACAGCCAGGTCCAGGCGGAGGCGGAATAACTGTGCTCGGCGGAGAGCCCGTTATGGAAGGCGTATGCGCTGCGGTGGTACTCAGCCAGGGACCGCAGGGATGCCGGCAGCCAGCCCGGGCCCGAGTCCGGGTTTTCCACCGCCCACTGCCGGTTGTAGGCGTCGTCGGACCGGAACCACCCGGTCCATGCAGCCAGGTACGCGGCGAGTGCAGCCGGAATGATGGTCAGGAAGGCCGGCACGCCGCCGCGCAGGAAAGCGCCCTCCCAGCGGACGATCCCGGCCACCCGGCGGGCGTTGACGTCCCAGAGGACCGTCATCAGCCCGAACACCGCCACAAACGCCAGCGCCGACCACTTGGTGCCCACCGCCAGCCCCAGGCAGACGCCGGCAACAAGGCGCCAGGGACGCCACAGGAGCCACGGACCGTAGAGCAGGGCCCGATCCGCAGGCCCGGCTCCGGCGCCGCCCGCCAATCCCGGCGGCGCAGCGCGCGACAGGGCCCGGGCCAGGCGCAGCCGTCCGTCCCTCCGATCCAGCAGAAGGGCGCCGAAAGCTGCCACCAGCCAGAAGGTCAGGAAGACATCCAGCAGGGAAGTGCGCGAATGCACCAGATGGTGGCCGTCCACGGCCAGGAACAGCCCCGCCAGGGCGCCGAGGGTCGCCGAGGAGAACAACCGGGCCGCTATCAACCCGAGGGCCAGGACGGTTAAAGTGCCGGTCAGCGCCGCGCCGAAACGCCAGCCGAAACCGTTGTCAGCGCCGAAGAGCGCCATGCCCAGGGCAATCATCCACTTCCCGACCGGCGGGTGCACCACGTATTCGGGTCCGTCGAGCGGACTCTGCGGCGCACCGGCGTTGAACGCATCGTTGGCGTCCTCGGGCCACTCGCGCTCGTAGCCGGACTGGAGCAGGGAATAGGCGTCCTTGACGTAGTAGGTCTCGTCAAAGACCAGCGAACCGGGCTCGCCCAACCGGACAAAGCGCAGCACGCCGCCCAGCACGGCCATCACCAGCGGCAGGAGCCAGCCGGCCCGCCCCAGCGGCACGACCAACCCGCCCAGCAGGCGATCCCGAAGTGCCTCATAGGTCATGGCCCGGTTCGGAGAGTCAAGCAGGGGCGCGGACCTGCGGCGGGTTCTCGGGGCGGCGGTGAGACTCACGCGCACCACTCTATAGCCTGTCGCGTAGGGTTAGAGGGTGGACTCAAGCAAGATAACCGGCAGTATGGCGGGCACCGATTCAGGCAGTTCAGACAACCAAGCCAAGGGGCCCGGACAGATCGTCCTGGCAGCAACCCCTATCGGCAACATGGGAGACGCGACCAACCGGCTGATCGGCCTGTTGGAAACCGCGGACATTATTGCCGCGGAAGACACGCGGCGGCTGCACCGGCTGGTGAGCGCCCTGGGCATCACCACGCGGGGCAGGATCATCAGCTACCACGAGCACAATGAGGCATCCCGCACCGCGGACCTCCTGGACATGGTCCGTGGTGGAAGCACGCTCCTGATGGTCACCGACGCCGGGATGCCCGCTGTCTCGGACCCCGGGTTCCGGCTGGTGGAAGCGGCGGCGGAGGAAGGCCTGACCGTGACTGCGGCCCCCGGCCCGTCTGCCGTGCTGACCGCACTGGCACTCTCGGGCCTGCCCACGGACCGCTTCTGCTTTGAAGGGTTCCTGCCCCGCAAGCCCGGCGAACGCAGCACCCGGTTGGCGCAGTTGGCGGGGGAGCAGCGGACCATGGTGTTTTTCGAAGCTCCGCACCGCCTGGAACCCATGCTCCGGGCACTGGACACCGCGTTCGGTTCCGACCGGCGGGCAGCCATTGCCCGCGAACTGACCAAACTGCATGAACAGGTGCTGCGCGGCCCGTTGCGCGAACTGCTGGAATGGGCCGAGGCCGGGGACGTCCGCGGAGAAATTGCCGTAGTGGTGGAGGGTGCGCCCGATGCCGCCCCCGAGCAGGCCGCCGACCATGTGGCTGCCGTCAACGGACTGGTGCAGCAGGGTATCCGGCTCAAGGACGCAGTTGCCGCCGTGGCCGAGGACGCCCGGATCAGCAAGCGTGAGCTGTATTCGGCGGTGCTCGAAGCGCGGGGCTGACCGGCGGCCGGCTGGACATCTGCACAGAGGTTCCGCTGTGTCCTAGTGCACATCCGCATTTACACGGCCGATCGGGGAAGCCTACGGTGAAGGGGACAGCGGGCGGAGTGCCCGCGTGGATCCGATGAACTTTGGAGGCAACCCCCATGGGTATTCCCACAGACCGTGAAGCCGAACTCCTGGCGCAGGTCCCCACCGGCCTGTTGATCAACGGGCAGTGGCAGGACGCGTCGACGGGCCGCACGTTCGACGTCGAAGACCCCGCCACCGGCAAGACCCTCCTCAGCATCGCCGACGCCAGCACCGAGGACGGCGCCCGGGCCATGGACGCCGCTGCCGCAGCACAGGATTCCTGGGCGCGGACCGCTCCGCGTGAGCGCGGGGAAATCCTGCGGCGCGCCTTTGAACTCGTGACCGAACGCACCGAGGACTTCGCCCTGCTGATGACTCTGGAAATGGGCAAGCCGCTGGCGGAGGCCCGCGGCGAGGTGGCTTACGGCGCAGAGTTCCTGCGCTGGTTCTCCGAGGAAGCTGTCCGCGTTTCGGGCCGCTACAGCACCTCTCCGGACGGCAAGTCCCGCCTGCTGGTCAACAAGAAGCCGGTGGGACCGTGCCTGCTGATCACGCCGTGGAACTTCCCGCTGGCGATGGCCACGCGAAAAATCGCCCCCGCAGTGGCGGCCGGATGCACCATGGTGCTCAAGCCGGCCAAGCTGACTCCGCTCACCTCCCAGCTCTTCGCCGCGGTCATGATGGAAGCCGGGCTGCCGGCCGGTGTGCTCAACGTGGTTTCCACCACCTCCGCAGGCGACGTGACCGGACCTATCCTCAAGGACGAGCGCCTGCGCAAGGTCTCCTTCACCGGATCCACCCCCGTGGGGCAGGGCCTGATCCGCGACGCCGCGGAGAACGTGCTGCGCACGTCCATGGAGCTGGGCGGCAACGCGCCGTTTATCGTCTTCGAAGATGCGGACCTGGAGAAGGCCGTGGATGGTGCGATGGCCGCCAAGCTGCGGAACATGGGTGAGGCCTGCACCGCCGCCAACCGCTTTATCGTGCAGGACACCGTGGCGGATGAATTCGCCGAAAAATTTGCCGCCCGGGTCGGCGCCATGACCACCGGACGCGGCACCGAGGACGAGACCAAGGTGGGTCCGCTGATTGATGCCAAGTCCCGGGATAAGGTCCACGCCCTGGTGACGGACGCCGTGGACGGCGGTGCGGTGGCGCTGGTGGGCGGGAAGCCCGTGGACGGCCCCGGGTACTTCTACCAGCCGACGGTGCTGAAGGACGTGGCCCCCGGTGCACGGATCCTGCAGGAGGAAATCTTCGGGCCGGTGGCGCCCGTCGTCACGTTCTCCACCGAAGACGAGGCCGTGGCACTGGCCAACAACACCGAGTACGGACTGGTTTCCTACGTCTTCACCCGGGACCTGAACCGCGGGCTCCGGATCGGGGAGAAGCTGGAATCGGGCATGCTTGGCCTGAACGCCGGTGTGGTGTCCAACGCCGCGGCTCCGTTCGGCGGAGTGAAGCAGTCGGGGCTGGGCCGTGAAGGCGGCGCCGAAGGGATCGAGGAGTACCTCTACACGCAGTACATCGGCATTGCCGATCCCTACGCCGGCTAAACCCGTACCGACCCGTCCCTGGAAAACCGAAACAGGTTGCGGCGCGCCCGAAGCGGTTCCATCCCGCTGCCTGCCCCCCCCCCGGAGACTTCCTCCATGTGGGCAGTGTGGTCGCAGGGGTCACACCAGCAGCACGGGTATCGCAGAGCGGAAAGACCGGCCTGGTGGAACAGGCGGAGGCCTCCCTGGCGTCGAACTTCCCACACTGCGGTACGGATGTGGCGTCTGTGACCCCATAGGTAACAGTCACAGAGTCCGGGAAGGACCGGCCTGGCGGGGCCTGACGGGACGGGCCTACCAGAGCCGCTAAACTTCCCACTCTTCGGTACGTGTGTGGCTGCTGTGACCCCGTAGGTAACAGCAGTCACAGAGCGTGGGAAGTCGGAGCCTGCCCGCTAAACACCGCGGGCGGGCTCCGGCTGTTCCTGCCGGGTTACCCGCGGTTACCCGTGCCGGAAGCGGGTCGCCAGCGACGGGGGCAGGAACCGCGCCCTGAGCCGGGTAAACGTGCCCGCATTCGTCCGCAGGGCGGCGTGGAGCGCCTCAACATCGGACCACGCCGGCACCGGGGCCCGGGCGGGCATCCCGTCGCCGCGGGCTGCAGTGCCGGTGCGGGCATAGGCCTCCTCTTCGTATGCACGGCAGATCCGGTTCAGCGCCTCCTCGGCCGCCGGTGCAAGACCGGCATCGGCGGTCAGCCGGCGGGCGTAGCCGCGAGGTGTGTCCGACGGCGTGCCCGGATAGCCGTAGTCGAGGCCCAGGTCGGCGACTTCATCCCAGGCCGGGGCGGTACCTCCTCCCGCCCGGCGGCGGGCTGTCCGGTTCCGGCGCAGCGCCCACGGGGCCAGCGCCGCGCCC
>NZ_JBNHFG010000020.1:0-48737 GCF_059090025.1 Arthrobacter sp. Y3224198 | reverse complement strand
GCGGGCGGCTTCTTCCGCCTGCGCCACGGATGCGGTGCGCAGCGTGGTGATCACCTCGCCGGTGGCCGCCTCGCGCACCGGCAGCGGCTCGCCGCCGCCGTTCGTCCAGACGCCGCCGCGCGGAACCGCCCATTCCTCAGCCTTGACCATGTCCATGTCCGCTTCCTACCTGTTCTTCCACTGCGGGGTGCGCTTCTCCAGGAACGCGCGGACCCCCTCGGCCCGGTCCTCGCTGGTGTACGGATTGGGGCCCACGTTCAGGCGCAGCGCCGAGCTGACGGGCAACCCCCAGCTCTTGGTGGCCATTTCCTTGTAGCGGCGCAGGGACACCGGGGAGTTGGCGACAATGCCGGCCACGTAGTCCTTCACCGCGGCGTCGAACTCCTCCCGCGGCACCACGTTGTTGACCAGCCCGATCTGCCGGGCCTCCTCCACCGGCACCATCCGGGCGGTGTAGAGCATGTCCATGGCCAGGGCGCGCGGAATCAGCCGGGGCAGCACCACGGAGCCGAAGTTGGCGCCCATGCCGCGCTTGGCCTCGGTGAGGCCAATGGTGGCTCCCTCCACCGCAATCCGGATGTCACAGGCCAGGGCTATTTCGCAGCCGCCGGCCAGGGCATGGCCGTTGATGGCGGCAATCACGGGTTTGTAGGTCTCCAGCATCACTTCCAGCAGCGCACGGTACTCACCGGTCATGGGGGTGTGCACCTGCCGTCCGGCGCGGGCCACGCTGTCCATTTCCTTCATGTCGCCGCCGGCGCAGAACGCTTTGTCGCCGGTGCCGGTGATCACCACGGCCCAGACATCCGGATCCTCCCCGGCCTCCACGAAGGCCTTCACCAGGAGCTGGACGGTGTGCCGGCTGATGGCGTTGCGCCGCTCCGGCCGGTTGATGGTGATCCAGGCTACCGAGTCCCGGACCTCGTACAGGACTTCCTCGGGGCTGCCGGTGATCAGTCCGTCGCTCATGCGCTTACTCCTTCCGTGGCGGTCCGGCCGGTGCCGGTCTCGATGACGCCGGCGGCCAGTAGTCCGTCAATCTGCTCGTTGGTGAGCCCCAGGGCCGTGAGGACGTCCGCGGTGTCCGAGCCGAGTTCGGGCGGGGTCCGGCGCTGGGCCAGGTACTCCCCGTTGAAGGTGACCGGGGTGTTCACCACAGTCACGTCGCCCAGGACCGGATGCCGAACGCCCTCCAGTTGGCCCAGGGCCTCCACCTGCGGGTCGGCCAGGACCCGGTCCAGGGTGTTCACCGCGGAGTGCGGAACCTTCGCTCGTTCCAGGCGCTGCAGCAGGTCATCCATGGTGAACTTCGCGGTTGCTTCGCTGAGCCGTTCATTGACCACGTGCCGGTTCTTCACGCGGGCCAGGTTGTCCTCGAACCCCGGTTCGTCCCGCAGGTGCGGGGCCTCAAGGGCGTCCAGCAGCCGGTAAAAGCTCTCATTGTTGCCCACGGAGAGGAACACGTAGCCGTCCGACGCCGGAAAGGCTCCGTTGGGGACGTTGCCGCGGAACCCCGAGCCGAGCCGTTCGGGGACGGCCCCGCCGGCGGCGACGCTCATCAGCGGGGTGTTGACCCAGGCCAGGGCGGTCTGCAGCAGTGAGACCTCCACATGGGTGCCCTCGCCGGTCTGCTCGCGGCGCCGGAGCGCGTCGAAAACGCCCAGAGCCAGCCACATGCCGGTGCCCATGTCCATCATGGACAGCGGCACCCGGGCCGGCGGGCCGTCGTCGGACCCGGTCATGGCCACCACCCCGGCGTAGGCCTGCAGCATGGCGTCATAGGCGGGCTGCTGGCTGCGCGGTCCGGTGCGCCCGTACCCGGTCATTTCCACATAGACCAGGCGCGGGTTGATCTCCCGGATCCGTTCCCAGGAGAACCCAGCCGCCGCCAGTGCTCCCGGGCGCAGGTTCTGCACCAGGACGTCCGCGGATTCAAGCAGCTCTTCGAGCAGTTCCGCGCCGCGCTGGTCCTTGTAGTTCAGGACCACGGACTTCTTGTTCCGGTTCAGGGACAGGAAGGTGATGGAGATGCCGCCGCTCAGGGGCGCCCAGGTGCGGGCGTCGTCGCCGCCGCCCAGGCGTTCCACCTTGATGACCTCGGCCCCGAAGTCGGCCAGGATCTGGCAGCCGTAGGGAACGGCCACACTGGTGCCGATTTCAATGATCCGGATTCCCTTCAGGGATCCCTGGGTACTCATAGCGCCGGTTCCTTTCCTGCGGCGAGCCGCGCGTCGTAGTTCTCCCGTGCCGGGGACTGCACCGGCTCCCGCCAGGGCGAGAGTGCCCCCTGATAGACGGAGGGCCCCAGCCGGAAGTGCTGGGCTTCCTCGAAGGTTTCAATGAACGGCATGTCCATCGGATAAACGTCCGCACCAGTGGGGCGGGGACCGGCGGCGGTCACCTTGGACCACAGGGGATGCCCCACCACCTCCTCGGCAATCTTTCCGGCCTCGATCAGCAGGGGCAGGTCGATTCCCGTCTCGATCCCCTCGGATTCGAGCAGGTGCACAAAGTCTTCCGTGGGGATCATCCGGGTGGCCCGGCCGTTGCCGCAGTAGGGGCAGCCGCCCATGCCACCGATGGCGGTGTCGATGAGCAGGGTGTGGCGCTCATCCAGTTCCTCCATCGCCACGTAGGCCGACAGCATTGCCATCCCCCGCGCGTCGTGCAGGTGCAGGTGGTAGTTGCGGACCTCGGGCCAGGTCCGGACCACGCGGCGCATCATGGACCGCACCGCCGCCGGGGTGTTCCAGCTCATCGGGTCGCCGATCTGGATGCGGGTCACCGGGATCCCGGCGGAGGTCCAGGCGTCATACTGCAGCTGCAGCAGCCGCATCCGCTCATCCTCGGTGAATTCGCCCAGCCAGTTCGATCCCCAGGCCGCGTTGATGGAAATCTCCGCGTGCGTGATGCCGGCGTCGCGGGCGGAGGCCACGGCGCTGTCCAGCTGGTCCAGTTCATCCTGCTGGCTGCGGTTGGCGTTGCGCCGGACAAACACGTCGCAGAGGTGGACCTTGATCCGGCCCAGGGCGGGATCCGGGAGGGTGAGCTTGGAGGCGTATGCCGCCCGGCGCTCGGCGCCCTTCCGGTTGAGCACGATGGCCGTGTACTCCACGCCTTCCGCCGGGGTGAAACCGTCAATGACGGCCTCCACCTCGGCCATCTGCGGTGTCCACTTGGGACTGACGAAGGAGCCTACGATGATGTGCTTCAACCCGGTCCGGGACAGGGCATCCAGCAGGCGGATCTTGCCGTCGACGGGGATGTCGCGGCTTTCGATCTGCATGCCTTCGCGCATGCCCTCCTCCTGGATGACCACGGTTGGCCTGCCCTTGCTCATGAGTTCCCTCCTGGAATAAGAAGACGTGTGAAGGCCGGCCCCGGAGCGTCCGAGACCGCCTGAATGATCTGGTCGGCCAGTGCGGCCGGGTTCCCGCCCGCCACAACGCACTCCACGCATTTGTCGCGCAGCTCGGCGGCCGTCAGCGGGTCTGCATACTGGCCGTGCGTGATTTCCACGCGGGCCGCGCCGGTGGTTCCGTCGGCGAAGGTTGCCTCCACCACGGTGAACCCGGTGGCATACTCCTCCGGCCCCACCGGCGGTTTGTCGCTCTCACCCACCACCACCCGGCGCATCAGCGCCTGGACCTGGGTATCGGCGAAGGCCTGCTCGGTGAAGTCATCCAAGGTGACCCGGCCGCGCAGGTAGGCCACGGCCAGTACGTATTCCAGGCTGAACTTCGCTTCGGTGCCCGACGTCGGGGCGGTCCGGCGCAGCGGCCGGGTTCCGCGGCGGTGCAGCGTTGCCTTTACCGATACCGGCGGCTGATGGGGATGCTGCCGGCGGATCTGCAGCATGGCGTCGATGCCGCGGTGGGTTCCGTAGCAGCTGGCGTAGCGCTTGAGCCCCCAGTCCTGGATCCAGGCATCGGTCCAGTACTCCAGGCGCTCGTCCAGGGTCTGCGCAGCCGAACCCACCGGTGCCAGCAGCGGATCGCCGTAGCGTTCCAGGAACCCGTTGGGCGCTTCCAGCTCTTCCGGATTGGCGGTGAATCCCGCCCGGGCCAGTTCCACCGCCATCACCGCATCGCGGGCGGCCGTGCCGGCATGCAGCGGCTTGGTCATGGAGCCGAAATTGGGCCGCGACCCGGCAGCCAGCGATGACACCAGGCCCAGCGCGTGCCGGGTGGTATCCACCTCCAGGCCGCCCAGCCGGGCCAGGGCGGCGACCGCGGCCAGCCGGCCGACGGTGGATGTGCTGTGCCAGCCGCGGGCATAGTGGACGTGCTGCGGCAGCAGGTCCGCCAGCGCACGGAACGTTGCCGCCCCGACGTCGTACGCGCCGGTAAAGCGTTCCGGCACGGCGGCCGGGCCGCCCCACGCCTCGGCGGCGGCCACCAGTGCCGGCATCAGCACGGCACTGGGGTGCAGCGGCATGGACGGAGAGATGTCGTCGAAATCCAACAGGTGCGCCGCCGTCCCGTTGACCAGCGCCGCGTTGGACGCCGACGTCCGCTCCCCCGAGGTCCACACCGTGGCGGGTCCCGACGGCGACTGGGTCCGGGCCCAGTTGCGCAGGATCGTCTCCCCGGCGGATCCGGTGCTGCCCAGCGCCACCGCCACCGTGTCAATCAGTGCCCGAGCCACCTCTGCCCGGTGGTCCGCGCCGGCCCCGGTGCCGGCCACGGCATAGGAGGCGAGGACCTCCGTGGCGCCCATCTCCGCTGTGTACCCGGCCAAGGCGTCAGAACGACTTCGGCAGGCCGAGGGTGCCGTGGGCAATACCGGCCAGCACCAGGTTGTTGCTGATGGGCGCGGTGCGCGGCAGCCGTGCCTCGCGCCACTTGCGCTCGATGCCGTACTCCTCCGCTGCGGCGTATCCGCCGAAGGTATCGAACGCGGCGTCGGCGGCGGCCCACAGCGCTTCGGAGGCCAGCAACTTGGCGCCGTTGACTTCGAAACGCGGGTTCTCCCCCGCCGCGTACATTTCGGCGGCCCGCCAGCGCATCAGCGAGGCGGCCTGCAGCTGGGCGTAGGCCCGGGCCAGGGGCACCTGCAGCGCCTGGTTCTGGCCGATCTTGCGGCCGAACACCTCACGCTCGTTGGCATACTGCACCGCTCGGTCCAGCAGGTAGAAGCCGGCGCCGATGTATTCGCTGGTGACAATCACGCGCTCGGAGTTCATGCCGGAGAGGATCACCCGGAAGCCCTTGCCCTCCTCGCCGATGCGGTTGGCCACCGGCACCCGCAGGTTGCGGATGGCCAGCTCGTTGGTCTCGTGGTTGACCATGGTCTTGATGGGCGTGGCCTCGATCTGCCCGTTGGCGAGCGCCGTCTTCAGGTCCACCAGCAGCACGGTGAAACCATCCGTGGGCTTGACGCCGTCTTCGCGCTTGGCCGTGCGGGTCAGCAACAGCAGCAGGTCGGAGTGCTGGACACGGGAAATGAAGATCTTGTTGCCGTTGACCACGTAGTCATCACCCTCCCGCACCGCGAAGGTCTTGATGCGGGTGGTGTCGGATCCGGCGTCGGGCTCCGTCACGCCGAAGGACTGCAGGCGCAGCTCACCGGAGGCGATCTTCGGCAGCCACTCCGCCTTCTGCTCCTCGGAGCCGTGCCGCAGGATGGCGCCCATGGTGTACATGCCGGCGCGGGCCGCCCCGGCGTGGCCGCCGTTGCGCTCAATCTGCTCCAGCACCACGGCCGCGTCGCGGATATCGGCACCGCCGCCGCCGTATTCCTCCGGGATCAGCATGCTCATCCAGCCGGCTTCGTAGAGCGCGTCAACGAACTCTTCCGGGTAGGTGTGCTCGGCGTCGTGCTTGCGCCAGTACTCGTTGTCGAAGGGGGCACACAGATCATCAATGGCCTTGCGGATGACGAGCTGGTCCTCTGTGAGGCCGAATGCCGATGACTCAATGAAATCTGCCATGGTTACTCCTTATGTCGTGTTAGACACCAGTGAAACGAAGCACGGAGCTGGGTGGAACCGGATGTATCACCGGGTGGAATTAGGGCCGGGAGTTTCCGGGTCGGCGTCTTTTGGCGAGCGCCTGCGCGGCACCGGCACCCCCGGCGTCGGCACCCGCGCAGTCCAGCAACGCTGCCGCCCGGGGGACGCAGGCCAGGACCAGCGCGGCCAGCAGCAGCGCGCCACCGAGCAGCAGGAAGGCGGTCCGGACGCCCAGGGCATCCGTGAGCAGGCCGGCCAGGAGCGAGCCGGCGGCCACCGAGGTAGAGAACACCATGTGCCGTGCGGCCAGGATGCGGCCGCGGAGCGGATCGGGCGCGAGCAGCTGGATGACGGAGTTGAAGGTGGACATGGCGGCCAGGAACGCGGCACCGATCAGGACCGCGGCAATGATTCCCCCGCCCAGTCCGGAGACCACCCCAAGCAGAACGTGGCCGATTCCCAGTACGGTGATGCCGACTTGCGTGCGGCGGGCGAAGGAGGGCGGCCGGCGGCGGGGCAGCAGCCCGGCCAGGGCGTACAGCACCGAGCCGGCACCCAGGGCGGCGGTCAGCAGTCCGAGTCCGATGGTGTCCGTGCGGTAGACCGTTTCGGCGAACACCACGGTCATGCTGAAGACGGGGTTGCTGAGCATTCCCACCACGCAGCACAGTGCAACGGCCAGCAGCAGCGGCCGGCTGGACGCCAGGTACGCGCCGGCCCGGCGCCACTGCACCACGAAACCCTCCCGGTGTGCCGGCCGCTCCATGGTCCGGTAGGCACGCACAAAGAGCAGGCTCACCACCACTACTGCGAAAGAGACCGCGTTGAAAAAGAACGCCCAGGTGGCGCCCAGCGTGGCCAGCAGGACGCCGGCCAGGGCGGGTCCGACGGCGCGGGCCAGGTTGAACTGCAAGGAATTCAGGGTGACTGCGGAGAGCACATCACCCCGGGGCACCAGGTCATTGACCAGTGACTGCCAGGCGGGGTTGTTCAGCCCGTTGAACACGCCGGAGAGGGTCAGCAGGGCGATCAGCAGCGCGGGCGAGTGCAGGCCGGAGGACCATTGGAGCCACATGGCCACCGCCACGGCGCCCATGCACATCTGGGTCCACAACAGGAGCCGGCGGCGGTCCAGCGAATCAGCCAGCAGCCCGCCGAGCGGCGAGAGGACCAGGGCCGGGCCGAACTGCGCGGCCGCGGCCAGTCCCACCCAGAAGGCGCTGCCCGTGCTCTGGTACAGCACATACGGAACGGTAAGGTTCCCCAGCCAGGTCCCGGTGTTCGAAAGCAGCGCTCCGGTCCAGAACAGGGCGAAGCCCCGGTGGCGGAGTGCGGCGAACGGATGTCCCTGGACGGCCGGGCCGGTACCGGTAGCCATGTTTCCCCCAATATCGGTCGAGCCCGTGTGGAGTCGGTTGAACCCGTCCCAAAACGGGCCTGGACATAAAGCGAGCCCGGCACGGGGTCCGTGCCGGGCTCTGCGTGGCGTTCGGTGCGGAGGTGAACGCCGGCCGTACGGTGCCCTGACGGGCCGCCCGGCGGATCAGCGGCCGAAGGCACTCCGCCAGAGGGCGGCGTCTTCGGTGGCGTACTTCAGCTCATCCTCGGCCGGCATCAGCCAGACCTGGTCGGAGTTCAGGGCGGGCAGTTCACGGCCTGCGGCCACGGGCGGATCCACATCCGCACGTGCCGAGTAGTCCCCCACCTGCCGGATCACGGACTGGCCCCGCTCGGAGAGCGCGTAGTTCAGGTACAGCTCCGCCGCCTCCGGATTCTTGGTATCTGCAGCCTTGCCCGCGAAGAAGCTGAAGAGCACAATTCCCTCTTCCGGGACCACGTACTGGATGGGGGCGCCGTCCTCCGTGATGGCCACGTTCACGGCGGCGGTTCCGGCGGTGGCCACGTTGAGTTCACCGCGGGCCAGTGCCTCCTGGCGCTGTCCGCCGCTGTCATAGACGGTGGGCTTGAGCGCGGCCATCTTGGTCCAGTAGTCCGGGTCCACTTTTTCCTGGATGAAACGGTTCAGGGCAATGGATGACCCGCCCGCAGTGCCCTGGACAATGCCGATCTTGCCCTCGTTGGCCGGGTCCAGCAGATCCGCCCAGGAGGTGGGGGCATCTTCTTCGGAGACATTGTTGGTGTTGTAGGCGAAGGTGACGGGCACATTGGCGAAGGTCACGAACTTGCCGTCATTGTGCTGCAGCTCCGGCAGGTCTGCCACGGCGTCCGGGACGTAGGAGTCCCAGATGCCGGCCTCATCAAATGCGTTGGCCACCTTGTAGTCGGAAGTGATCAGCACGTCGGCGCCCAGCTGGCCGGCACCGGCCTCGGACAGGACGCGTTCGGAGAGCTTGTTGGTCACGTCGCGGACGTACTCCACCTTGATGCCGGTGTCTTCGGTGAACGCATCGTTCAAGACGTGCTGGTTCGCTTCCTGGTAGCCCGTGTAGACAGTGAGGGACTGCTGTTTCGCCGCTTCATAAGTTTCCTTGTCGGCGATCTGCTCCCCGTCGATCACGAGGCTGCCGTTGCTGGTGTCCACCTCGGCTTCGTCGGTGACCACGGAGTTGGCCGTTGCACCGGAACATGCGGAGAGGGCCAGCATGAGGGCAGCAAGCGAGGCGACGCTGCCAATTCGCTTCTTCATGGGTGGTGCCTTTCATTCTTGTGGGGGGCGGGCAACGCCTTCGCGCTGCCCGGTAGAAAAGTCAGTGGCCGGGTTCCTTGAACTTCTTTTCCCGGATGCCGATCACCTGGGTGGCAATGGCAACAATGGCGATCAGGAGCACGAACACCAGGCTGATGGCGGCCGAGTAGCTGATGCTGCCGTTTTCGAAGCTGTGGAACACCAGGATGGAGAGCACCCGGGTGTCCGAGGTGTAGACGAAGAGGATGGCGCTCATCTCCCGCAGGCCGAGCATGAGCAGCAGCAGCAGGGTGGACACCATGCCGGTGCGCATCAGCGGGATGGTGATGTCCCGGACGGCCCGAAGGCGTCCGGCCCCCAGCATGACCGCGCTGTGTTCCAGGTCCCCGTCCATCTGCAGCATGGAGGAGGAAATGCTGCGGTACCCCTGCGGCATGTTGACTGCCACGGTGGCGATCACCAGCAGCAGCAGCGTGCCGAAGACCGGCAGCGGCAGGGTCAGCCAGCCCCAGAGGATGCCCATGCCCAGGACCACCTGCGGAATGGCCAGCGGAAGCATGGACACCTGTTCCAGCAGCTGGCCCGCCTTCGACGTCGTCCGGAACCGGACATAGGAAGCCATAAAGGCAATCAGGGTGCCCGCCACCGCGGCGGCAAGGGCCATCAGGATGGAGTTCCAGGTGGACTGCTGGAAGTCTGCCTGGCCTATGGCCTGGATCAGCCGGTGGGCGGAGAATCCGCCGAACAGGTCCCCGAAGCGGTTGATGTAGGTCTTCTCCCCCATCGCGGTGAACACCAGTGCACCAACGGGAAGGACCACGGCAAGCGCGAAGTAGGCCGTGGCGAACCCGGTGGCCACCCACCGCAGCCAGCGCAGCGGAATGGTGCGGGGCCGGTTCCCCTTGCCGGTGAGGGTGGTGAACCGCTTGCGGTTCACCACCCGCTGCTGCAGCCAGGTCACGGCCACCACGGCCACCGTGAGGGCAATCGCGATGCCGGCCGCGGCGTTGGGACGGGAGTCCCCGGCCATCAGCCGGTAAATGTAGGTGGGAAGCGTTTCGATGCCGGCGGGGTTGCCCAGGATGGCATTGACCGGGAAGTTTTCCATGGCCAGGGTGAAGCAGAGGATGGCGGCGCCGGCCAGGGCAGGAATGGACAGCGGCAGGGTGACCGTGCGGAACAGGCGGCCCAGGCTGGCACCGTGCACCGATGCTGCTTCTTCCAGGTCCGCGTTCATCATGGAGAACGAGCTGTAGGTGAGCATAAAGGCGTACGGGGCGTAGTACAGGCCCAGGACGAAAATGATGCCGCCGTAGGAGTAGATGTTCAGCGTTCCGCCGATGCCGATGGCCTCCAGGAAGAGGTTCAGGTGCCCTGCGGTGGGGCTGGCGAGGATGGACCAGGCCAGGGCGCCGACCAGTGCCGGCAGGAACATCGGGGCAATTCCGGTGATGTAGATGAACCGCTTCCAGGGCGCGTCGGTCCGGGCCGCGATGAAGGCCAGCAGTGCCCCGATCAGCAGCGAGAGCACGCCTGCGCCGGCCCCGATGATCAGCGAGTTGATGATGCTCTGGATACCCTCCGGGGCGCCCAGGATCCCGAAGTTGGCCCACGTGAAGGTGCCCACCTGGGTGTTCCCGGGACGCGGCACCGCGGTGGAGAACGCCGCAATGACAATGAAGATGATGGGCAGGATGATCAGGAAGAACAACAGCACGCCCAGGATCCCGCTGGGGATCTCGCGGCGGAGGTTCTTCAGCCGAACGAGGCCCCGCCCTCCGCGCGACCGTTTCCGGTGCGGCCGGTGCAGCGGGTTTTGGGTGCCGTCGAGGGACGGGATGGCTTCGGGTTCGACCGGGCGCAGCGTGGATGTCATGCGGCCACCGCCGCCGTCTGCAGCGTCCGCGGGCCGGGATTCTCCGGGAGGATCTGCACTGCCGCCGGATCAATCGTGACCCAGACATCCTGTCCGGGCTGGAAACGCTCCGCGGCGCTGAGCGGGGCAAGGACATCGAGTTCCATGTGCCCGTCGCCGAGGGCCACGGCATAGCGGATGCTGCTTCCCTGGAAGCTGGAAACCTTGACGACGCCGCGCCAGCTGTTGGCACCGGGGGCGCCCATCTGGGAAAGCCTCAGGTCCTCGCTGCGGAAACAGGCCCGTAGGTCCTCGCCCGTTTCCCGGACCGGGGAGGCGGGGGCCAGGATGAGGTCGGAGCCCGGGAAGCTCCACGCGCCGCCGGGAGCCGGATCCACCGGATGGACGTTGGAGACGCCGAGGAAGTGCGCGATGGATGCGCTGGCCGGTTCCAGGTACATGGAGGTGGGATCCTCCATCTGGACAATGATGCCGTCCTTCATCAGTGCAATCCGGTCAGCGAGGGCAAATGCTTCCTGCTGGTCATGGGTCACGTAGACGGTGGTCAGGCCCAGCTGCAGCTGGATCTCGCGGAGTTCAATGCGCAGCCGGTCACGCAGCCGCGCGTCCAGGTTGGACAGCGGTTCATCCAGGAGCAGCACGTCCGGGCGCATGACCAGGCTGCGGGCCAGGGCAACGCGCTGCATCTGGCCGCCGGAGAGCAGGCTGGCACCGCGGGAGGCGAAGTCCTCCAGGCCCACCAGTTCCAGGACTTCATGCACCCGCTGCTTGATCTCGCCCTTGCCGATCCCCTGGATCTTCAGCGAGTAGGCCACGTTTTCGAAGACGGTCATGTGCGGCCAGACGGCGTAGGACTGGAACACCATGCCGACATTGCGTTTGTTGGGCGGCAGGTTGATTCCCGCTTCGGCATCGAAGACCACGGTGTCCCCGATGGTGATGCGGCCCGCGGTGGGCTGTTCCAACCCGGCGATGCAGCGCATGGTGCTGGTTTTTCCGCAGCCGGATTTACCCAGGAGCACCACGGACTCGCGGTCGCCGATTTCCACATTCATGTTGTCGATTGCGGTGAATTTGCCGTACCGCAGCTGGAGGTTTTCGATGGTAATTTTCATTGTTCCGCCTATTCGAAGTAGGTGAATGCTTCAATCAGGACCGGCTCCTGCGCGCTGAACGCCCGGGCCAGTGCGTCGCGAAGCTCGTCCTCGGTGGTTGCGGACTCCGCCCGCACGCCATATCCCTTTGCAATGGCCACGAAGTCGATTCCGGGAAGCTCGAAGGACGGGGTTCCCAAGGTATTAAGGCGTCGGCCGAAGTTGACCAAGGCCCCGTAGGTTTCGTTCCGGAAGATCACGAAGACCACCGGCAGATGGTGGCGGGCTGCGGACCACAGCCCCGTGATGCCGAAGTTCGCCGATCCGTCACCGATTTCCGCCACCACCCGGCGTCCGGGCTGGGCCAGCTGGATGCCGACGGCGGCCGGCAGGCCGAAGCCGAGGCCGCCGGCGGCTGCCGAGTAGAAGGAGCCCTGCGAGCGCAGCTTCACGTGGGACCAGAAGGACTCAGCGGTGGAGGTGGATTCCACCACGTGGATCAGGTCCTCCGGGCCCAGGTCCTGGATGGCCCGGAACACGGTGTCCGGGTGCATCCGCCCGGGCCGGTCGGTGCCCGGGGCAGGGATGGTCCGGGCGGGAACCGCCGCGTCGGTGCGTTTCCGTACCCGGCCGGCGAGGGCGGCGAGGGTGTCCGCAACCGGTGCCAGATAGGCGTCGCCGAAGGGGGCGCGGGCAAGCTCGTCCGGGTCCTGGGACAGCTGGATCAGCCGGGTCCCCTCCCCCAGGTAGGCCCCCGGCTTGTCGTGGTGGTAGCGGAACACCGGTCCCCCGACCACCAGGACCAGGTCATGCTTCGACAGCAGCCCGGAGATGTCCCGGACATTGGCGGGCAGCAGCCCGGCAAAGTGCGGATGGTCGGTGGGGAACGGGCAGCGGGCCGGCGACGGCGCTATCCAGACCGGTGCGCCGAGCTGTTCGGACAGGGCCACGGCGGCATCATTGGCGTGGGTGGCGTCAACTTCCGGCCCCAGCACCAGCACCGGGGATTCGGCGGCGTCCAGCAGGGCGGCGAGCTCTTCCAACTGGGCCGGTGCCAGGGACATGGCGTCCTGGACCGTGCGGCTGATGGTGAGCCCGGCGTTTCCGTCCACCGGCCGGTCCCAGTCGTCATGCGGAATGGACACGTGGGCCGGCCCCTTGGGGTGCATCCCGGCAAGGTGGATGGCGTGGGCCATGGTGCGCACGACGTCGTTCGCGGAGAGGGGTTCGGCACTGAACTTGGTGAGCGGCTGCGGCAGCTGTGCCGCGTTGGCGCTGCTGACCATGATTTCCTGGCCCACCATGTCCCGCAGCTGCTGCCCGGAAAGCACCACCACCGGGGATTTGGACTGGACGGTGTTCGCCAGCACGCCCATGGAGGTTCCCGTCCCGGCGGCAGAGTGCAGGCTGACCAGCGGGATTTCGCCGGAGGCCTGGGCATATCCGTCGGCCATGGCCATCACGGCACCTTCATGGAGGCCCAGGATGTAATGGAAGTCTTCGGGGAAGTCCTTGAGGAACTGCAACTCGTTTGATCCGGGGTTGCCGAAGACCTTGGTCATTCCCTGCCGCCGCAACAATTCATATGTCGCTTCGCGGTTTGTCGTCATGTTGTTGCCTTTGGGATCAGTAAATGTGTTGCACATCACCCTAGGAGAGCCCAACATAAATTCAAACAATGAATACTTGATGCCGACATAGAGGGTCTTTATAGTCAGGGAATGTCCTCTTACGACCTTGGGATGCTCCGGGTTTTTGTCCTTGTGTATGAAACCGGCAGTGTCACCCATGCCTCCGAACGGCTGTTCATCAGCCAACCCTCCGTCAGTTACACGCTGCGCAAGCTGCGCTCGCACTTCGGGGACTCGCTTTTCCAGCGCAAGGGGCACCGGCTCGAACCCACCCGCCTGGCGCACGAGCTCTACCCGAAGCTGCGCCACCTGCTGGAGTCGCTGGATGACCTCATGGAGACCCCGGGGGAATTCTCTCCGTCCGCATCCGGCCGCCGCTTCCGGCTGCGGATGACCGACGTCGGCGTGAGCGGATTGCTGCCCTCCGTCCTCCGCTCCGTCCGCAGCCAGGCTCCGGGGGTGACGCTGGAGGTGGAGTCGCTGAACCTGGCCACGGTGCTGCACGACCTCCGGACCGGGGCGGCGGACGCAGCCATCTCCACCACCCGGCTGGACGAATCGGACATCCGCAGGGACCTGCTCTTCAACCAGGAGTATGTGGGCCTGTGCGCCGCCAATCATCCGCGCATTTCCGAGGAACCTGCCCTGGGCGCCTATGAGGACGAGGAACACGTGGCCGTGGCAACCTCCACCGGCCACACCGCCCTGGACGTGCGGGCGCGGGAGCTCGGCATCAACCGGCGGGTCTCCGTGGTCATACCCACCTTCAGTTCCCTGCCGGACTTGCTGGCGGACAGCGAGCTGGTCTCCTATGCCCCAACAAGCGTCGCCAGCCGCATGATCCGGCACCACGAGGTCCGCTCCTTCCGGCTTCCGTTCGACGTTCCTGTCACCCAGGTGGCGATGTACACGCTGAGGCGGGACATGCCGGCCGCGGATGTGGAGTGGCTCCGCGCAACGGTGATGTCCTCCGTGCAGGCCCGGCACACCCCGGCCCCCAATTCCGTGCGCGTGGCCGGCGGCTTCACCTAGGCGCTTCACCCAGGGCCCAGGAGGCCTTCTGCGGGCAGTTGGGGGCGGCCGCAAATCTCACCCAGCGAAAGAGGCCTTGACGAAGGGTGACCCGTGACACATTCTTGTAAGCGGAATAAGAATCTGTCATGCAGAATGGAGCTCCGATGACAACCGAGACAGTCACCGCCGACGAGGCCTTCTACGCCGAGCTGGCCGAGAACCACTACTCGCCGCTGTGGAAGCTCATGGGCGGTATTGGCCCCGAGGCCAAAACCAACCTGGTGCCGCACATCTGGCGCTATGAGCAGGCCCGTGAACTCATGGTGAAGGCCGGCGAGGTGGTTCCCCTCGAGGATGCGCTGCGCCGCGTATTGGGCTTCCGCAACCCGGGTTCACGCCCGGACCAGCGGACCGGCGCCACCGACTCCCTCTGGGCGGCCCTGCAGTTGGTGATGCCCGGCGAGGTGGCACCCCCTCACCGCCACACCCCCTCCGCCCTGCGGTTCATTGTCGAAGGCGACGGTGCCTACACCGTGGTGAACGGGCAGCGCGTCCCCATGGAGGTGGGTGATTTCCTGCTCACTCCGTCCCTGCACTGGCACGAGCACGGCCACGAGGGCAACGGTCCCATGATCTGGCTGGATGGCCTGGACTCGCCGCTGATCAGCCGGCTGAACCAGTACATCATCGACGAGTCTTCGGACGAGCAGCCGGTGGAGAAGTCCATGCCGGCCGCCTATGTGGAGGGCATGCTGGCCAAGACCTACGGCGAGCCCCACCAGCTGCAGCAGCCGCTGGTCTACAAACTGGCTGACGCCCTGGCGGCCCTGGAGTACCTGCGCGACGGCGAAGGCGACCCCTATGACGACATCATCGTGGAGTACAAGAACCCCGTTACCGGCGGTCCGGTCATGACCACCATTTCCGCCTACCTGCAGCTGATCCGCCCGGGCGTGGACACCCGGTCCCACCGGCACACCCACAGCACCGTCTACCACGTGGTCAGCGGCAGCGGCTACTCGATTGTGGACGGGCAGAAGATCGAATGGACCAAGGGCGACACCTTGGCCGTTCCGCTCTGGTACGAGCACTCCCACCACAACTCAACGTCCGAGGACGCAGTGCTGTTCTCCTACACGGACCGCCCGGCCATCACGGCACTGGGTCTGTGGCGCGAGCAGGGAGGCAAGTAATGCGGCTTTGTGTTTTCAATGACCAGCTGGTCGGTGCCCTGGCCAAAGACGGCACGGTGGTGGACCTGACGGATCTGGTGCCCGCGCACACACCCGCCGCGGAGCGGATGAATGCCCTGATCTGGGACTGGGATTCGCTGAAGTCCGCTGCGGCCGAACGTGCGGCTGCCGGCGGCGGCATTCCGGAGGCCGACGTGACCCTGCGCGCCCCGCAGCCGCGGCCGCGCAACCTGTTCGCCGCCCCGGTCAACTACCACAAGCACCAGCAGGAAATGGGCGGCGCAAACGGCGTCTACACCGACCGCAAGATCCTCACCGCCGAAGTGCGCAAGGGCTTCCTCAAGGCCGTGACCTCCGTGGTCGGTCCCGACGGCGCCATTGAACTGCCCTGGGAGGACCGCCGGTTCGACCATGAAGCGGAAATCGGCGTCATCATTGGGAAGACCGCCAGCCGCGTGTCCGCCGAGGACGCCCTGGACTATGTGTTCGGCTACACGCCGCTGCTGGACATCACCCTGCGCGGGGAAGAGGACCGCTCCTTCCGGAAATCCTTCGACACGTTCACACCGATCGGGCCGTACATTGTCACCGCTGACGAGGTGCCGGACCCCGAGAACCTGGATTTCTGGCTGACGGTGGACGGCGAGGAGCGGCAGCGTTCCAACACCTCCTACCTCATCTACGGAATCGCCAAGCTGATCGAGGTGTACTCCGAGGTGATGACCCTGCAGCCGGGCGACCTCATCGCCACCGGCACCCCCGAGGGCGTGGGGCAGATCCTGCCCGGGGAGACCGTGGTGCTGACCATCCCGGAGGTCGGGGAACTGACCATGCCGGTGGTTGCCCGCGCGTAGGTTCAGGACGTTCGGGTCCTGGCAGGCAGCTGCCAGGACCCGAACGCTTTTTTATGCCCGCCGGACCGGACCAGGTCCAGGTGCATGGCGGTCTGGCGCAGGGCGGACACCAGGTAGTGGCGGGTCAGTGCTTCCCAGCCCCTCCCCCAGCTCAACCGCTCAGCGGTCTGCCACACCGTGGCACCGGGATCAGTTTGCAGTACCTGCTCCACCTCGGCGGTACGGGTCAGGTGCCGCCGCGCAATGGCCTGTGCGCGGTCCGCGATGCCCCGGTACCGGTACTCGTGGCCGGGCAGGTTCTGGCAATCGTCGTAGCCGCGCAGCCGGTGCAGGCTGTGCAGATACTGTTCCAATGGGTTTTCCGGGAAACCGCCGGACGCGCCGATGCCCGGCGTGACCCGCGGCAGGAGGTGGTCGCCGGAGAACAACAGCCGCTGATCCTCCTCCACCAGGCACATATGCCCGGGGGTATGGCCCGGGCTGTGCAGCACCCGCAGCCGGCGGCCGGGCACTTCCAGCAGGTCTCCATCCTCCACCAACCGGTCCGCGGGGACCACCACGCGCGGGCTGCCCTTGGCGTAGCCCAGGACTTCGTCATAGCGCCCGGAAGGCACACCCCAGGCGTCCAGGTCAGTACGGATCTGCGCGTCGTCGGCCACCCACCGGGCATACGCCTGCTGCGCCCTCTGCTCCCGGCGGTGCATCACAATCCGGGTTCCGTGCCCGTCCCGGAGGCTCCGGGCCAGCCCGGTGTGGTCCGGGTGCAGATGGGTGAGGATGGCGGAGGCGGGAGCCCCCAGTCCCGGGCGGATCCGGTCCAGTGCCGCCGCCAGGAACCCGGTGTTCGCAGCCAGGTCCCACCCCGGGTCCAGCACATGGATGTCTCCTGCAGAGTCTTGGATGAGATAGGACAGGGTGAAGGGCATGTGTCCGGGCTTGTTCGGCTGCGGCAGGGTCCAGATCCCGTCCGCCACCTCTTCGGATGCAGGGAGGGTTCCTGCGGTGTGTGCACGGAATTCCTGATCGCTGACGGGGCTGATCCCGCTCATGTGGCCAGCCCGGCCCGGAAGGCGAACGGCAGGATCCCGCCGTGGCGGATGTATCCGGCTTCAACGGGCGTGTCCACGCGGATGTCGACGTCGAACGCCACACAGGTACCGTCCTCCCGCCGGGCTTCCACACCCGCGGTGCGCGGCCACTCGCCGTCGGTAAACCCGGACAGGCCGGACACGCTGTACTCCTCGGTCCCGTCCAGGCCCAGGGTGGCGGCGCTGTCGCCCGCCCGGAACTGCAGGGGAATGACCCCCATGCCCACAAGATTGGACCGGTGGATCCGTTCAAAGGATTCGGCAAGCACCGCGCGGACCCCCAGCAGGTAGGTTCCTTTGGCCGCGTAGTCGCGGGCCGAGCCGCTGCCGTATTCCTTGCCGCCCAATACCAGCAGCGGAACGCCGTGCTGGCGGTAGCGTTGTGCGGCGTCGAAGACCGTCATGTCCTCCCCCGAGGGGAGGAACCGGGTGACCCCTCCGCTGCGGCCGTTGGCCAGCTGGTTCCGCAGGCGCACGTTGGCGAAGGTGCCGCGCACCATAACCTCGTGGTTGCCGCGGCGGGAACCGTAGGTGTTGAAGTCCCGGCGCGGCACGGCCTGCGCAAGCAGGTACTGCCCCGCCGGACTGTCAGCCCGGATCTGTCCTACCGGGCTGATGTGGTCCGTGGTCACGGAGTCCCCCAGTTTCAGCAACACCCTGGCGCCTGCCAGGTCGGCCACCGGCTGGGGCCGCAGGTCCACGCCGTCCAGGAACGGGGACGGGCGCATGTAGGTGGATTCGCCGAATTCGTAGGACGGGGTGTCCGGGATGTCCATGCCCTCCCACTGTGCCGTGCCGGCGAAGGCCTCCGCGTAAGTGTCCCGGTACAGGGAGCCGGTGACTGCGCGGGCAAGTTCCGCTTCCACTTCCTGCGGGCGCGGCCAGAGGTCGGCGAGATGGATTGCCCTGCCGTCCCTGTCGTATCCCAGCGGGTCCCGGTGCAGGTCAATGTCCATGGTTCCGGCCAGGGCGTAGCCGATGACCAGCGGCGGGGAGGCTAGGTAGTTCATGCGGACATCGGGACTGATTCGGCCCTCGAAGTTCCGGTTCCCGGACAGCACCGAGGTAAGGACAACATCCTGCGCGGCGTCGGACACCGGCTCGGCCAGGGGTCCGGAGTTTCCCATGCAGGTGGTGCAGCCGTAGCCCACAACGTGGAAGCCCAGCGTTTCCAGGTCCGGCATTAATCCGGCCTGTTCCAGGTAGCGGGTCACCACCTGCGAGCCCGGTGCCAGCGAGGTCTTCACCCAGGGCGGGACGCTCAGTCCGCGCCGGACGGCGTTGCGGGCCAGCAGCGCCGCCGTCATCATCACGTGGGGATTGGAGGTATTGGTGCAGCTGGTGATGGCGGCAATGGCCAGTGCCCCGTGCCGCAGCCGGACAGCGGACCCGTTGAGCGGCACATTCACGCCGGCGTCGCTGTTTTGGTTGGTTCCGCCGTCCCGGTCCCGGTCGAGCAGTGCGGCCAGATCTTCGCGGAACCGGGCTTGCGCACTGTGCAGGGGTATGCGGTCCTGCGGCCGGTACGGGCCGGCGATCGAAGGAACCACTTCGGAGAGGTCCAGCTGCAGGGATTCGCTGTAGCGGGCCGGTGAGCTCCCGCCGTCGCTCCACATTCCCTGGGCCCGCGCGTAGGCCTCGATCAGTTCCGTCTGTTCCCGGGAGCGGCCGGTGAGTTTGTAGTACTCCACGGTGTTGGCGTCCACCGGAAACATTGCTGCCGTAGAGCCGAACTCCGGTGACATGTTGGCAATGGTCGCCCGGTCCGCCACCGGGACGCCGGCCAGGCCGGGGCCGTGGAACTCCACGATCTTGCCCACCACGCCGTGCCCGCGCAGCAGTTCAGTGATGCGCAGGACCAGATCGGTTGCGGTGGTTCCCGGCGGGAGGCTGCCGGTGAGCTCCACGCCCACCACGGGTGGGACAAGCATGGACAGCGGGTGGCCCAAGAGTGCGGAAACGGCTTCAATGCCGCCCACACCCCAGCCCAGCACGCCCAGGCCGTTGACCATGGTGGTGTGGCTGTCCGTGCCGATGCAGGAATCCGGGTAGGCGATCCGTTCGCCATCCGCACCCGCGGTCATCACCCCGCGGGTCAGGTGTTCAATGTTGACCTGGTGAATGATGCCGCGTCCCGGCGGAACCACCCTCAGGCCCTCGAAGGCGTCCTGGGCCCAGCGCAGGAACCGGAAGCGTTCCTCATTGCGCTCAAACTCCCGCTCGGCGTTGCGCTGGAAGGCGTTGCTGCTGCCGGAACTGTCCACAATCACCGAGTGGTCCACCACCAGCTCCGCGGGAATGAGCGGCCTGACTCCGGACGGGTTGCCGCCGTGCCGGGCTACGGCTTCCCGCAGCGTCACCAGGTCATGGATGACGGGGGCGCCGGCCATGTCCTGCATCACCACCCGGGCAGGATGGAACGGGACCTGCTGCGCCTCCTGCCCGGAAGGTGCCGTCAGGAGGGCTTGCACGGCTTCCGGCCCGGCCCCGTGCCGGAGCACGTTCTCCAGCAGGATTTTCAGGCTCAGCGGCAGGAACTCCACGCCCTGCACCGTGGTGATGTCCACGTAGCGCACGGGGCCGGTGGAAAGATCCAGGGTCCCGGTTGCCTCAGGAGCAGTGGCGGACGTGGTGGGCATGGGGGCAATCCTTTGTGTGTAACCGGTAGGGGCAGGTTCAGGGGACGTCGCGCGGCGCCGGTCCCACGTAGTCCGGCAGGATGGTGCGGTGTTCCGGCCCCTTGTTGCGCTGCCCGGAGTTCGATTCCTCCCAGGCGTGTGCCAGCGCTCCGATGGAACGGGAGAGAATAAACAGGCCCCGGCCCAGGACCGGCGCAAACCCCAGTTCCGCGTAGATGATGGCTGTGGCGCCGTCGATGTTCATGGGAATGGGGCGCTGGCGGCCTTCGTTGATCCGCCGTTCGATTTCCACGGCCACCTCCAGCACGCGGCCTTTGACCACCCCCTGGTCCCGTGCCTGCTCCACCGCGGCAATCAAGGGTGCCCTGCGCGGGTCCACCGGGTGGAAGCGGTGGCCGAATCCGGGAACGTATTTGTTCTCCGCCCGCAGCCGGGCAATTTCGGCGGCCACGGCCTCCGGCACCGGCCGCGGATCTTCGAGGATCCGTTCGAAGATCTCCATCAGTTCCTGGCCCGCTCCGCCGTGCACGTCACCGAGCACGTTGGTGGCCGACGCCATGGCGTTGTTGATTCCCACCCCGCAGGTCATCGCCATGCGGGCAATGCCGATGGAGGGCGCCTGCGGTCCGTGGTCCACTCCCGCCACCAGCGCGCGTTCCAGCAGCCGCGCCTGCGGCACGCTGGGCAGCTCGCCCCGGGTCATCAGCCAGGCCATGGTGGCCATGCCGACGTCGGCGGAGGAGATCAGCTGCTCCACCGGGTAACCGTGGAAGCGGATCACGCCGGGTGAGATGTCCGAGATGGAGGTCTTCCACCAGGTTGAGCGTTCCACTAGATGACTCCCTCGTTGCGCATTGCCGCTATCTCCTCGGGGCCGTACCCCAGGCCTGCCAGTACCTGCTCGGTGTGTTCGCCAAGCAGCGGCGGCGGCGCGTCCGGGCCTACCGGCGCGCCGTCCACGTGCGTGGGGGCGCCCAGCAGCCGGATGTCCCCCTCGGGTCCGACGCCGGTGCCGGTGATGCCGGCTGCGGCGTCGATCCTCAACGTCGAGACCAGGCCGCGTTCCACAATCTGGTCGGAATCCAGGACTTCAGCCACATCCATGACGGGGGCACCGGGGATGCCGGAAGCGGCGAATTCCTTGTCCCAGTGGGCGCTGGGGCGGGTGGTGAGGACGGACTCGATTTCCGCCTTCAGTGCCAGGCGGTGGGTTTTGCGGGCTTCCCGTTCGGCGAAGCGCGGGTCCCCGGCCAGCTCGGGACGGCCGATCACGCGGCACAGCTCTTCGAACTGTTCCTGCTTGTTGGCGGCGATGTTGAAGTCGCCGTCGGCGGTGGCGAAGGTGCCCGACGGCGCGGCGGTGCGGTTTTCGTTGCCCATCGGTACCGGTTCGCTGCCGCCCACGAGGTAGTCGGAGGCCACCCAGCCCATGGCGGTGAGCGTGGCTTCCAGCATGGACACGTCCAGGAACGCTCCCTGGCCCGTCCGTCCGCGCCGCACCAGGGCCGAGGCGATCGCAAAGGCCGCCGCAAAACCGCCCACTGTGTCGGCGATGGGGGCGCCGACCCGCAGGGGTGCGGTCTCCCGGTCGCCCGTCACGGACATCAGGCCGGACATCCCCTGGATGATCTGGTCATAGGCCGGCCGGTCCCGCAGCGGTCCGCTCTGCCCGAACCCGGAGATGGCGCAGTAGACAATGCCGGGATTGATTTCCTGCAGGGACTCCCAGCCAAAGCCCAGCCGGTCCATCACCCCGGGACGGAAGTTCTCCAGCACCACGTCGTGCGTTTCCACCAGCCGGCGGAACACCTCCCGGCCCTGCTCGGACTTGAGGTTCAAGGTCAGTGACTGCTTCGAGCTGTTCTGCGCGAGGAAGGAGATACCCAGGTGGCGGGCACTGAGGTCAGCGGACGCCCCCAGTTTCCGGGCAAGGTCTCCCCCGCGTGTTGCCTCAACCTTGAGGACTTCGGCACCCATCAGTGCCAGCTGGTAGCCGGCGAACGGCCCGGACAGCACATTGGTCAGGTCCAGAACCCTGACCCCGTCTAGCAGATTTGTTCTCATCCCAGTCCTCCTCCGGAGCGCAGCCGCGCTTATCAGCCGGTCTACCGGACTCTATTTCCGTAGTTCGTGGCCCTGAACCGCTTCGATCATTCAGCGGAACGGCTCGGTGCGGGCAAGCATCGATCCCGGGACTTGTCCGCTGCTGTGACTTGACTCACATGCATTACCGATGCGACCATTCTGCATGACAAAACCTATTTTTACCAAGCAGAATTATGGTCGTGCCTGACGGGCACGTGGAAAACGAGGACCCTGTGTTTTCTTCGCATAAAACTCTTCTTCGGGCCTCTGTGTGGAAGCCCGCAGCACTGGCCGCTGCCGCCGTCGTCGCCGTGTCCCTGGCCGGCTGCGGGAGCAGCGCCGGCGAGGCTGCGGATAAGCCGGAAACGAGCCAGCAGGTCCAGGCACTTCATGACCGCCTGCCGGACGCCATCAAGGACCGCGGCGTCCTCCGCATCGGCACCGTCACCTCCACCACGCCGCTCACGCAGAAGCCGGGCAAGGACGTGGAGGGGCTCATTCCCGAACTGGCCGATGAAATCGCCGGGATCCTGGGCGTGGAGGTCGAATTCATCGAATCGCCCATGTCCGCGCAGATCACTGCCCTGCAGGCAGACAAAGTGGACCTGACCTGGAGCGCCATGACGGATACCGCCGAGCGGGAAGCCAGCGTGAACATGGTTCCGTACCTGAAGACCACCAGCTCGCCGATTGTCCTGGAGGGCAACCCGTCGAACATCCAGAAGAGCGAGGATCTTTGCGGCCGCTCCGTGGGAATTGTCCGCGGCGGCAACAGCCACGTGGCCTTGGAGGCATTCCAGGAAAACGTGTGCAAGGGCGGCGGGTTGGAACCCATGGAGGTGAAACTCTACGACAAGAGCACGGACGGGCTGTTGCAGCTCCAGTCCGCCAACATTGAGGCCTTCGTGGGCATCGGCATCCAGCTGAAGCACAACGCCGAAACGGCCAACAACGGAAGCACTTTCGATTTTGTCGATGTACCGATTGATGAATCGGTCATGACCATCTGCACCAACAAGGATGAGGCCGAGCTGGCGGACATCGTCCGCGCGGCGCTGGTGGAAATGGCTGATTCGGGTAAGTACAGCGAAGTGCTGGAACGCTACTCGGCGCAGCAGTACGCCGTGGATTCAGCGGACATCGTCGTGAATCCGTTGCAGAGTGAAGGAAGGTAGCAGCCCTGTGAACGCTTCAACTACGACGGCGCGGCAGGCTGCCGCAGTTCCGCCCCGGTCCGAATACGTTCCGGTCCGCCACACCGCGCAGTGGGTGGCGGCGGCCGTCGGACTGGTCATCCTGGCCTGGATCGTCTCCCTCATCCTGGTAAATCCGAACCTGGATTTTGGCACGGTACTTTCGAACATCACCAACGAAATGATCCTCGAGGGCCTCCTGCGGACCTTCCAGCTCACCATTGTTTCCATGTTGATCGGCACTGTGCTGGGTGTGGTCATTGCATGTGCCCGGATTTCCAACAACCGGCTGATGAACGGCCTTGCAAATCTGTATATCTGGTTCTTCCGGGGTGTGCCCCTGCTGGTGCAGATACTCATCTGGGGCAACTTCGCCCTGCTGTTCCCGAACCTCGGGGTCGGCATACCGTTTACCAGCTTTATGTTCTTCGAAGTGCCGACCAACTCCGTCATCACCGTGTTCGTCGCGTCGATCCTGGCCTTGTCACTGCACGAAGCCGCCTATATGGCCGAGGTGGTCCGCGGCGGCCTGCAGGGCGTGGACCAGGGACAGGAGGAGGCCGCCAAGGCCCTCGGCATGTCCGGGCCGCGCATCATGATGCGCATAGTGCTGCCGCAGGCCCTGCGGATGATCATCCCGCCAACCGGCAACCAGCTGATTTCCCTGCTCAAGGCCAGCGCCCTCGTGTCGGTCATTGCCGGCGGCGAACTTATGACGGTGGCTAATGATATTGGCGCCATCAGCTACAAGACCCTGGAACTGCTCGCCGTCGCCACCTTCTGGTACCTGGTGATCGTGACAGTCCTGTCAGTACTGCAGAAGTTTCTTGAAAAGCGGATGTCCCGAGGAGCACGGCGATGAATCAGAACCAGACACCGGACACTGCCGCTGGAGAGCCGCTGCTGACCATGCACCAGGTCCGGAAGGCGTTCGGCAGCAACCAGGTACTGCAGGGAATCGACTTGGAGATCTACCCCGGGGAAGTGGTGTGCCTCCTGGGGCCCTCCGGCTCCGGCAAGTCCACGGTCCTGCGCTGCATCAACCAGCTGGAGACCATCGATTCCGGATCGATCAACTTCAAGGACCAGTACATTGGCGTCCGCCCGAAGAACGGACGCTGGTTTGACCTGACGGAACGTGAGAAGGCCCGGCAACGCCGCGACATCGGCATGGTGTTCCAGAAATTCAACCTGTTTCCGCACATGACGGTGCTGGAGAACATCATGGAAGCCCCGGTAAAGGTCAAGGGGATCGCCCCGGACGCTGCCAGGCAGACGGCCCGGGACCTCTTGGAACGGGTGGGAATGGAAGCCTTCGGCGACCGTTACCCCGTCCAGCTTTCGGGCGGGCAGCAACAGCGGGTGGCGATTGCCCGTGCCCTGGCGATGGATCCGGAACTGATGCTCTTCGATGAGCCCACCTCGGCGCTGGACCCCGAATTGGTGGGCGAAGTGCTGGATGTCATGAGGAAGCTAGCCAAGTCCGGCCGCACCATGATGGTGGTTACCCACGAAATAGGTTTTGCCCGGGAAGTAGCCGACCGGATCATCTTTATGGCGGACGGCACCATTGTGGAGGAAGGACCCGCTGCCGCTGTGGTCGGGTCGCCGCAGATGGAACGGACCCAGCAGTTCCTCTCCGCGGTGATCCACTAGCCGGGCGGCGCGGGCTGCCGGATCACCCTTGGTTCGGGTGCCGGCCGCCCGCGAACGGTCCCTCCCCCGCAAACGCATACTTGGCAAACCGCTCCCCGATCAACTGATGGGTATCGCTGTCCGGATGCAGCGCGTCGGGCAGCGGGTGCTCCTGAGCATCCGCTGCCCCGTACAGCTCCAGCCCGTCCAGGTAGTACAGGTTCGGGTCCTCCGCACGGCGCTCCACCAGGGACGCCAGCGCCTCACGGATCACCCGCAGCGTCAGCTGACCGGCAGCCACACCCGCCGGATCGCCGGTCGCCACAAACCGGACCTGCCCGGTCCCGAAGGACGAGGGATCGAAAGCGCCGGGACCGGGAGTGTCCTCATGGATGCCGCAGAAGATCGGCGAAATGAGCACCAGCGGCGTCTCCGGATGCCCCTCGCGGATGGTGTCCAGGAACCCGTGCACCGCTGGCACAAACGCGCGTAACCGCATCACGTCCCCGTTCACCACATTGATGCCCAGCTTCACGCTGATCAGGTCGGCCTGGGTATCCCGCATCAGCTGCGCGGTGAACGGATCCACCATGGCGCTGCCGCCCAGTCCGAGGTTGTGCGGCTCCACCCCGCCGAGCCGTGCAGCCACCGCAGGCCAGATGCCCGACGGCGAAGCCGCATTGGAGCCGTGGCTGATGGAACTGCCGTGGTGCAGCCAGAGCGGCCGCTCCGAAGCATGCGGCTCCACCGGAGCGTCAGACCGCAGCTCCACCAGCTCCACGGTCTCGTTGTGCGGCAACCAGATCTCCACCACCTTGGACCCCGCGGGCAAGGAAAACACACTGGTATGTGACGGACCGTCCACCTGCCGGCTCGCCCCCGTGGACAGGTCCACCTCCGTGTAGGAGCCCCCGGTGAGCTCGTCGCTGTGCAGCAGCTCGCCGTCGACCAGCAGGTCCACCCGGCCCCGCGGCCGGTCCGCGCCCAGGTAGACCACGCGCGTGGGATGCAGGACCACTTCCAGCTGCTGCGCCGTCGTCGTAAAGACCAGCCGGACGCCGGAGGGCTGGGCCTCGACCATGAGCAGCTGCGGATCCGGGAACCGGGTGCGGACCGCGGCCGGCAGCCGGTGCGGGCGCAGTCCTCGGGCCGTCGTTTCGTATTCCACGGCGCCGCGGATCAGGGACTCGGTGATGGGCGTGGTGATCATGCTGACGGTTCTCCCAGAGGTGCGGATTAGAAAGTTAGGCACCCTCAGTGTAAATCCCCGCGCCGGCGTCCACCGGGTCCGCCTGCAGCAAACCCAGGCTCCCGCTGCCCGGGCCTTGCGCATCCCGGTACACCACCAGCTGCCGGCCCGGCGCACCAGCCACGTTGAACGTTTGGAAGTCCACGCTGAGCAGGCCCGCCCGCTCGTGCCGGAACTGCTTGACGGCGCGGGTCTTGGGTTCGACGTCGTGCTGTTGCCAGAGCCGGGAAAACTCGCTGTCTGCCAGCAGCTCCGCGAGCAAGGCGTCGCGTTCCTGCGCTGACGGGTGCAGGTGCATGGTGGCGCGCAGGGACCCGGCACAGGAGGCAGCCGACCGCTCCCAGTCCACAAAGAACCGGCGGCCGGCCGGGTCCAGGAAGACGTACCGGGCCAGGTTGCGGGTGCCAGCGCCGTCGTCCGCAAAGCCGCTAAAGAGATCTTCGGCCAGTGGATTCATCCGGGTGATGTTCAGCAGCGGATCGAGGATGAACGCGGCGGAGTCGGGCAGGGAATCCATGAGGTCCGCGAGCGCCGGCTCCACCCCGTCCGCCGGTGCGGCGAGGCGTTGCGGCGCGAGCGCGGCGAGCCGGTGCAGATGCTCGTCCTGCGCGTCGGTGAGCTGCAGCGCGGCGGACAGCGCCCGCACCACCTGCTGCGAGGGGTGCCGTTCGCGGCCCTGTTCCAGGCGGATGTAGTAGTCGGTGCTCAGCCCGGCCAGTTCGGCCACTTCTTCGCGCCGCAGGCCCGGCACCCGCCGCCGGGTAACTGACGGAAACGGGTAGGCCGACGGCGGGGCAGCGTTGCGGCGGGCCCGGAGGAAGGCGCCAAGCGTGTCATCGGGCATGGACCGAGCCTACCCAGCCCTGCCCGAACGCTCCAGCACAGGGCGGGTGCAGCACAGGGTGGGTGCAGCACACCCACGCTCAACGGTTCGCAGATGCGTAGCCTCGATCCGGGACCGGCGGAACCACGCCGGCAGGAAAGGAACCATCATGGCAACTCAGGACCTCGACGTCGTCGGCATGTGGGTGACCGCAGACGGGCACATCCGCCAGGAGCTGCTGCCCAACGGCCGCTATGACGAAGCCCGCGGCACCCGGCAAAGCGCCTACACCGGCAGCTACACGGTCACCGGTGCGCATCTGGACTACCGGGATGACACCGGCTTCACCGCCACAGGCGACATCCGTGACGGCGTCCTCTACCACGAGCACCTCGTGCTCTACCGGGAGACGCCCCCGGCATAAGTCCCGAATGCAGGTCGCCGGTGCACCGGAGATTTATACCGGTGCACCGGCGCTCTCCGCCGCCGGCGCAACATTTTTGAAAAGGACATACTCAATGCAGTCCGGCCGAGGGATCGGGTCAAGCAGTCCGCAAATTTCGTCTATCAAATCTATGTAGTCCTTGTACTCATCGACAGTCCACCAGGTCTTGGCCGGCCAGCCGATAGACTTTGCGACCTTTTTGTCCAGAATCAGCGCATGTCCGTCATCACCTGCTGCAGGTTCCCCTGCTGCAAAGTAAAGAAGCTTGGTGAAGAAGGCCGGCCCCAAGCCCTTCACATAGGCGACGTCACCACTGCTGAACGCTTGATACCCCGCGATTGCCGAGCCGCCCGACCCCTGAACGGCGGTAATTCCCTTGAGCAGGCGTTCCCCTGCCTCAGGGTTCGTCAGCGGTGCTACCCGCCTGTAGACATCCCGCGCTTTGTTTCCCACTCCCCACGAGCAAACCGCCACGTAAAACTCAATCGCATCGGCAGGAGTCTTGATTCGCTGCCCAATGCTGAACAGGTCTTCACGGGTGAGCCGTTTGCGTCCCCGAGCGTCCAGACCTTCGCTACCGAGGATCTGTGGGACCTTTGGCATATCCGATTCGTTCCACTTTGAGAGCCAGTGCCGCGGATAGAACGCAAAACCCTGGGACCGCACTTCTTCCTCGTGCGGGAGTCCTCCGCTCTCGCGTAAAAGCTCGGCAATATCTTGGGCTGTCTTGCGGGTTCTGGCCACAGGCTGGATCCTCCGGACTCGAGGGCGAACGGGCGTCCCGACGAAATTTCGCGGCGCCACGGATGGAAGTTGTCCCAACATACCTGCCGACGGTTGACTCCGCCCCCAAAAAATCGCAGGTAAGCGGGGAAACCCGGGCCCACCCTAATCCCCATCCTTACCGCCTCCCATCTCCCCGTAGACACGCCTAGTACAGTCGACCAATAAGCAGTGGGCTATCTAGCCCACGTATTACCGCATTAGTTAGGTATTTGGGGATGCTGCGTAGCGCTGAAAACGTGAGTTTCGGTCACCGACCGGGTTTCTGGACAGGCAAAGGCCCAGCCGTTCTCACCGTCGGCAAAAAGGTTTATCTCCTGCGTAAAATGTCGCGGGCCGAGTTCCAGGACCGATTGGATATTCAGCTCCAGCGCCCCCGCCTCGTAGCCAAGATCTCCGGTAGAAGGTATTGGCACTACCAGGACAGGTTCTACTGGGAAAATGAAGGCTTGAACTCTTCCGAGGTGTACGCCCTGATTACGACCAGAGCGCAACGAAGAGCGCAACAGATTGAACGTGCTCAAGCCACGGTGGCTATCGGGACTCAGCCACGTGCAGCATCTCCCAGGACCCGGATACCCGACGATCTGAAGCAGTATGTCTGGACCAGAGATGGTGGACAATGCCAAGGATGTGGATCAGTGTATGAGCTTCAGTTCGACCATATTATTCCCGTGTCCAAGGGCGGAAGCAGCAATGCTGAGAACCTTCAAATTCTGTGCGGTCCGTGTAATCGCTCAAAATCTGCAGGACTGACAACGCCCCGATAATTAGTGCTCAGCGCTTCCCCCTACTTCCCGACCCGCCCCATCCGGCCGGCGACCGCGGTCATAAACAGCGGCTTGGTCAGGAACCAGCCGGCCGCCACAGCCAGCAGTGAGAGCACGAAGATTCCCAACCCCCACCAGTCGGCGGTGTCGCGGGAGGTGAACATGTGGTTCAGGTTCCGCAGCGCTCCGGTGAAGAAGACCAGGAACACGTGCACGGCCGTGAACGCCACGAAATAGACCATCACCGGCACCGCTTACGGGTGGGAGCCGCCGATCCTGGGGGTGCTGCGGGTGTTTGGGCTTCGGTGCCCGGGCTGGCGGCGACATCCGCAACAGCTGGAACGCCCGCAGCGGCGGCAACGTCCGAAGGCTCCGGCACTGCTTGCGGATCGGGCGTTACCGTCCCCGCGGAGCCGTTCGAACACCGGGCCGATACCGGACAGTCTGATCACTCCCACCCGCTAAAGGCCATACGACCTGCCGCCGGTGTGAGATTCTTTGGCGGCACGGCCAATCTTTGGCAGGATGGCAGCCACGACGCCGGGCCCTGCCCGTTCCCCGCGAAAGGCTCCCATGTCTGAGACCACAGCCCTCCCCGCCACCAGCGACCTGATCGACTTCGACGACCTACTGACCCCGGAAGAGCGTGAACTCCGCGACACCGTCCGGGCTTTCGTGGCCGACGAAATCAAGCCGAACATTGCCCGCTGGTACGAGGACGCCGTCTTCCCGCTGGAGATTGTCCCGAAGATGGCAAAGCTCGGACTGCTCGGCATGCACCTGGAGGGCTACGGCTGCGCGGGCCGCTCCGCCGTTGAGTACGGACTGGCCGCCGCAGAGCTTGAGGCCGGCGACTCCGGGCTGCGCACCTTCGTCTCCGTGCAGGGCTCCCTGGCCATGTCCGCCATCCACAAGCACGGCTCCGAGGAGCAGAAGCAGCAGTGGCTGCCGGCCATGGCCGCCGGCGAGGCGATCGGCTGCTTCGGCCTCACCGAGCCGACCGCCGGCTCCGATCCGTCCAGCATGACCACTTTCGCCCGCCGCGACGGCGAAGACTGGGTCCTGTCCGGCACCAAACGCTGGATCGGGCTGGCTTCGGTGGCCCAGGTGGCCGTGATCTGGGCGCAGACCGACGGCGGCATCCGCGGCTTTGTGGTTCCCACCGACACCCCCGGTTTCACCGCCGTCCCCATTGAGCCGAAGCTGTCCATGCGCGCTTCGATCCAGTGCGAGATCACGCTCGACGAGGTCCGGCTCCCCGCCGACGCCGTGCTGCCCGGCGTCGTGGGCTTGAAGGGGCCGTTCTCCTGCCTGAACGAGGCCCGCTACGGCATCATCTGGGGTGCCATGGGCGCCGCCCGCGACGCCTTCGAGGACGCCCTGGCCTACTCGCAGACGCGCATGCAGTTCGACAAGCCGCTGGCCGGTTACCAGCTGACCCAGCAGAAGCTGGTGGACATGGCCCTGGAAATCAACAAGGGCTTCCTGCTCGCCCTGCACATCGGGCGGAAGAAGGACGCCGGAACGCTGGGCCTGCACCAGATTTCGCTGGGCAAGCTGAACAACTGCCGCGAGGCCATCGCCATCTGCCGGGAGGCCCGCACCCTGCTGGGCGGCAACGGCATCACGCTGGATTACAGCCCGCTGCGGCACGCGAACAACCTGGAATCGGTACGCACTTATGAGGGCACCGACGAGGTCCACACCCTCATCCTCGGCAACAAACTGACCGGCGTCCCCGCGTTCCGCTGACCGCGGCACGACGACGGCGGCCCGGCGGGTCCCCCGTCCTCCCAGTTGTGCGGTCAATCGGCCGTGCGGTCAGCCGACGGCGGACCGCCGGTAGCCGCTGGGCGTGAAGCCGAGCACCGACCGGAAGTCCGCCGCCAGATGGGCGTGGTCGGCGTAGCCCAACTCCGCCGCAATGTCCGCGATCGGGGTTTCCGGGTCCAGCCGCAGCCGTTCCGCGGCCTCCTGGAGCCGGTAGCGGCGGATCATCGCCAGCGGCGGCAGCCCCACGTGCCGGCGGGCAAGCCGCTGCAGCGTCCGCACGGATACCCCGAGTTGCCCGGCTGCCTGGTTCACCCGGGTCAGCGAGGGATCGGACTGAATCAGGTTCTCCAACCGGTTGGCCAGTGCGCCGTCGTCGGGCAACGGTTCCGGAACCCGGCGTGCCAGCCACTGCCCGGCAGCGGCGGCCGCCTGCTCACGCCGGTGTTCGCCTCCGCCCTCCATGGCGGCGGCGACGTCGGCATACAGGTCCCCGGCATCGACGGGGACGGCCCGGTTATGGAGGCTGCCGGGGTCGGGCGTGAAGGCCGGCACGGCGGCGGGCCGCAGCAGCATGCCCACGGCCCAGCCGGTTCCGCGCAGATCCCGGTAAGACCGGCGCGTGGCCGGGCCGTTGAGGCTGACGCCGTCCTGCTCCACCACCAGGTTCAGGGCGGGAAACGGCAGGACCTCCTGCCGGGATACCCGCCCGGGCGCCAGCTGCCATTCCGGAATCCAGAACCAGCGCACCACCTCCTGCAGCGGTTCCGGCGGCGGCAGCCGGTGGAAGGTGGGGAGCCGGGCCGGGTACAGCGTGCCGCGCCACTGCTCCGCGCTGGCCTGCTTTTCCACCCCGCTCTCCTTATCTGTCGCAAATTTCCAAGCCGGGTCCCGTCCCGGTTCCTAGTGTCGAAGCATGACTACTTCACCCAATACATCTCAGACACCTCAGACCACCGCCGGCGTCACCGGCCAGTACACCACCGGCGGTGTCCCGCACGGCGTCACCACGCTGACCCCGTTCCTCTCCGTTCCCGACGCCCGCAGCGCGATCGACTTCTACCGGGATGTCTTCGGCGCCCGGCTGATCGATGCCACGGAGATGGGCGGCGTCGTCGTGCATGCAGACCTGGACTTCGGGACCGGCCGGCTGCAACTGGGCGAACCCAACCCGGACTACGGGCTGGTGCCGGCACCGGAGGGCGACAGCGACTGCTACTCCATGGGCCTGTACTGCGTCGACGCGGATGAAACCGTGGCCCGGGCCGAGGCGGCCGGCGCGTCCATCCGCGAACCGCTGACCACCTTCGTCTCGGGAGACCGCTTCGCCAGCATCCGTGACCCGTTCGGGGTCCGCTGGTCCGTGATGTCTCGGGTGGAGGACCTCTCCGAGGAGGAGAGCGCCGCACGCGTGGCCGAGTGGGCGGCCGGCCAGGGCATGAGCGCCTCCGGCTCCGGGGAGGACTAGGGAAAAGCTCCTAGGAGTCCTCGCCCTCGATGCTGATCATCCAGCTGGTCCCGAACCGGTCCGTGACCATCCCGAAGACATCGCCCCACGGCGCCTTCTCCAGCGGCAGGGTCATCTGGCCGCCGTCGAGCAGTTTGTCCCAGTAGCGGCGCAGTTCGGTCCCGTTGTTGCCGCTGAGCGAGATGGAATAGCTGCTGCCTTCGTCCAGGTTCATGCTCGACGGCGTGTCCGAGGCCATCAGGACAAAGCCGTTGTCCGTGGTCAGGGAGGAGTGCATGATCTTGTTGGACTCGGCGGGGTCCTCGGCCATGTTCATGTCGCCGAAGGTGGAGCTTTCCAGGGTGCCGCCGAAAACGTCGTGATAGAACTCCATGGCCTCGCGGGCGTTGTCCCGGAAGCTCAGGTACGGGTTCATATTCATGGGCATAGCTGTCTCCTTAGTAACTACCGGTCGTCGCAGCGTGAGCGGAAGAGATAGCCCGAGTATGCCCCCGGCGCGCATCCGGCGGAACCCGGGGCGGGAAGTTCACCCGGCCGAAGCCCTACCGGGTCTTCCGCCGGCTGAGGCCGAACACCACGGCCAGCAGCAGCACCATGCCCTTGATGATCTGCTGCCAGGCGGCATCCACGGAGAGGATGGACAGGCCCTGGTTCAGCACACCCATCACCAGGCCGCCGATCACGGCGCCCACCACGGTACCCACACCGCCCTGCACCGATGCGCCGCCGATGAACACCGCTGCAATGGCATCGAGCTCAAAGCCGGCACCGGCGCCCGCCACGGCGCTGCCGGCGCGGGCGGTGCTGACCACTGCCGCCAGGCCGGAGAGGAAGCCCATGTTCACGAAGATAAAGAAGTTCACCCACTGGGTTTTCACGCCGGACATCATGGCCGCGTTGAGGTTCCCGCCCATGGCGTAGATGTGTCGGCCAAAGACGGTACGGCCAAGCAGGAAGGAGTACGCCAGCACCAGCGCGGCGAGGATGATCAGGATGATCGGCATGCCGCGGTTGTAGGCCAGCAGGTAGCAGAGGTACATGATGGCGAATACGGCCACGGCGTTCTTGAACACGAACGACGCCGTACGCTCACGCGGCAGGTCAAGGCGGCGCAGGTCCGCCCGGCTCTTGAGCTGCATCCCTACGAGGGCGATGGAAGCCAGGACACCGATACCCAGCGTGATGAGGTCGGGGGTGCCGGTGTTGGGCAGGGTCCCGGAGCCGATGTCCCGATACGGTCGGGGCAGGCCGCTGATGGTGCCCCCGGTGAGCAGGACCAGGGCGACGCCGCGGAACACGAGCATGCCGGCCAGGGTGACGATAAACGCAGGTATCCCCACAAATGCCACCCAGAAACCCTGCCAGGCCCCAATCACGGCGCCCACCACCAGGGACAGCAGCACGGCAGCCCACCACGGCATGCCCCAGTTGTTCATGGCCAGGGCGGCAATGGCCCCGACGGTGGCCACCACGGAGCCGACGGACAGATCGATATGCCCGGCAATAATCACCATGACCATGCCAATGGCCAGGATCAGCACATAGGCGTTCTGCTGGATCAGGTTGCTGACGTTGCCCGGATAGAGCAGCCGTCCGCCGGTCAGGATCTGGAACAGCAGGATGATGACAACCAGGGCAGCGAGGATCCCGTACTGCCGCAGGTCAACCCGGCGCCGTTTTTTCGGTGCCGCGGGCTCCGGCGGCAGCGGAGACTTCGCCTGTTCGGGGGTGGTGGTGGTCACGACGCTTGCACTCCTTGGGTCCGGTCAGCGGTCATGTGCCGCATCAGCTCTTCCTGGGTGGCGTCCGCCCGCCCGATTTCGGCAGTGAGGCGCCCCTCGGCAATGGTGTAGATGCGGTCCGACAGCCCGATCAGTTCGGGCAGTTCGCTGGAGATGACGATCACGGCTTTGCCTTGGGCCGCCAGTTCGTTGATGATGCCGTAGATTTCCAGCTTGGCGCCGACGTCGATCCCCCGTGTGGGTTCATCCAGGATCAGGACGTCCGGCCCGGAGTAGATCCACTTGCTCAGCACCACCTTCTGCTGGTTGCCGCCGGAGAGGTTCTCCACCAACGCCGAAACGGTGGGGGTACGGATGTTCATGCGCTTGCGGTACTCATCCGCCACGCCGTATTCCCGGTTCCGGTCGATGATCCCCAACCGGGCCAGCTTGCCCAGCGCGGCGGCGGAGACGTTCACGGTGATGCTGCCAATCAGGTTCAGCCCGTACCGCTTGCGGTCCTCACTGACGTACGCCAGTCCGTTGCTGATGGCCTCCCCCACGGTGTGGGTGCGGATTTCCTTGCCGTCCTTGAAGACCCGGCCGGAGATGCCGGTGCCATAGGAGCGCCCGAAGATGCTCATTGCCAGTTCGGTGCGCCCGGCACCCATCAGGCCGGCGAAACCGACCACTTCCCCGGCGCGCACGTTAAAGGACGCACGGTCCACGATCACCCGGTTGGTGTCGATCGGGTGGTGCACCGTCCAGTCCTCCACCCGGAACTTCTCCGCACCGATCTTCACTTCGCGCGGCGGGAACTGCCGGTCCAGGGGCCGGCCGACCATGGCGCGGATGATCCGCGTCTCGATCTCCTCGGTGTCCTCCACCGGGAAGGACTCGATGGTCCGTCCGTCACGGATCACCGTGACGTTGTCGGCAATGGCGCGGATCTCCCCCAGCTTGTGGGAAATGATGATGGCTGTGATGCCGTGGCCGCGCAGCTGGTCGATCAGTCCGAGCAGGTGCGCGGAGTCGTCGTCGTTCAGGGCGGCGGTGGGCTCGTCCAGGATGAGGATCTTCACTTCCTTGGACAGCGCCTTGGCGATTTCCACCAGCTGCTGCTTGCCCACGCCCAGTTCCACGATCTTGGTGGCCGGGTTCTCCTCCAGGCCCACCCGTTCCAGCAGCTTGGCGGCCTCCAGGTTGGTTTTATTCCAGTCGATCACTCCGCCGCGGGCCACTTCATTGCCCAGGAAGATGTTCTCCGCGATGGACAGGTACGGGCTCAGGGCAAGTTCCTGGTGGATGATCACCACGCCGTCGCGCTCGCTGTCATTGATGGAGCCGTAGCTGACCGGCCTGCCTTCCAGGGTGATGGCGCCTTGGAAACTGCCGTGCGGATACACTCCGCTGAGCACCTTCATCAGGGTGGATTTCCCGGCGCCGTTTTCGCCGCAGATGGCATGGACCTCGCCGCGCTCAACGCTGACCGAAACCCCGTCCAGGGCCCGGACGCCGCTGAACTCCTTCACAATGCCGTCCATGGAGAGGATGACGTCATTCATAGCGTTCTCGCTTCGCTGCAGGGAACGACAGCGGGACGGGGCACGGTGCCACGTCCCGCCCCGCCGTCGTCGTACGGGAGATCAGAGGCCGACGTCGGAGGCCTGCAGGAAGCCCGAGTCCACCAGCGTGCTTTGGACCGAGTCCTTGGTGACCACCACGGGCTCCAAGATGTACGTCGGGACCACCTTCACCCCGTTGTCGTAGGTCTCGGTGTCATTGACCTCCACCTCGTTCCCGGCCACGATGGCGTCGACCATGGTCTCCACCTGGTCGCCCAGCTGGCGGGTGTCCTTCCACACGGTCATCGACTGCATGTCCCCCAGCATGGCCTTGACGTTGGCGACGTCGGCGTCCTGCCCGGTAATGACGGGCCAGTCCGTGCCCGGCTGGTACCCGGCGGCGTCCAGCGATGCCTCGATGCCCAGCGCGAGGCTGTCATTCGGGGACAGGACCACGTCCACCTTCTTATCCCCGGTGTAGAAGGACTGCAGCCGGTTATCCATTTCTGCCTGCGCATCAGCCGATTCCCAGCCGAGGATGCCGATGGAGGTCCAATCGTCATTGCTGGCCGGGGACTTGCCGGAAGGAACCACCAGCTGGCCCTTCTCCACGTAGGGCAGCAGCACGTCCCACGCTCCGGCAAAGAAGAAGGCGGCGTTGTTGTCATCCGGGCTGCCGGCGAACGGCTCGAGGTTGTACGGGCCCTCGCCATCGGCCAGCCCCAGCTGTTCTTCGATGTACTCGCCCTGGAGCTGCCCCACCTTGTAGTTGTCGAAGGTGGCGTAGTAGTCCACGGCGTCGGTGCCGTTGATCAGGCGGTCATAGGCAATGACCTGCACGTCCTGGTCCTTGGCGTCCTCCAGGGTGGGTCCGAGGGTCTCACCATCGATGGCCGCAACCACCAGGATCTCGGCGCCGCCGGCCACCTGGTTCTGGATCTGGCTGATCTGCTGGTCGGTCTTATTGTCCGCGTACTGCAGGTCCACGGTGCAGTCCTTGGCCTCGAGTTTCTCCTTCAGCCCCTCACCGTCATTGATCCAGCGTTCCAGGCTGCGGGTGGGCATGGAGATGCCCACGTTGCAGGAGGCCGCCTCGCCTTCCCCGTCACCCGATGTTCCTGCCGGGGCGCAGGCCGCCATGCCGCTGGCGAGGCCCAAGGCCAGGAAGATAGCTGAGACATTTTTGATTCTGCTCATGCTGAAACCTTCGAAAAGGATCCGGCTGACGGGTTGCGGGTGCTGCCGCCGGGGAAACGGCGGCGGCCCGGCTGGGCCGGCGGCTGGATCGAGCGGATACAACGCTGTAACGCCCCGTCAACGGTCTGAGCCATTAACTATTTGTAGGCGCACACAACATATCCACCCGGGTCCGGATTCGGCAAGAGAAATCCGCCAGATATTTGTGCGGGATCCGCAGGTTTCAGCCGGGCCGATCCCCGGCCTGGCGTCCGGGTGCTGGCCCGCAGATTGCCGGCTGTGCCTGCCGGGCTGCTGGCCGGGCTTTTGGTTGGGCTTATCCCGGCCTGGTTGCCGGTTGCTCTCGGCTGCTTGCCGGCTGTTCGCCGGGGTCCTGTCGGGCTGCTTCCAGCCGCTTCTCGGCTATTTGCCGGGCTGTTCGCCGCCCGGCCTGCTGTTCGCCGGCTACTTTCCGGCCGGCCGGCCGCGTACCGCGGACCACGAATCGCTGAGTACGGCGTCGCCCACCGGTTCCCAGTCATTGGCCTCGAACAGGGAAGCCACAGTGTCCCGGTTCAGGTCCGGCGCCACGCCGTCCACCTCGGCGGTGGGATAGCAGACCCACAGCACCCCGCCCGGTTCCACGGAGGCTGCGGCGGTGGCCAGATCGTGGGCCAGATCGGCGGCTGCGGAGACAAACAGCAGGACGACGTCGGCCGGGAACCGTCCGCTGTCCTCGGCCAGGAACGCGGTGTCCGGCACGAAGCCCGCCAGATCCGGGCGGCCGTGTGCGCCGTAGGCGGTGACGCGTGCGTCCGCGGCAATACCGAAGGCGGAGGGTGCGGATGATTCGGATGACATGTGGAAGCTCCTGCGTGAGACTGACGGCTATGCGTCGGGAGGGGTAATCCACCGCGGTTTCTCCGCAACAGGACTCCCCCGAGCCGGCGTTTGTCCATTCTTTCAGGTTTACGCCTCGCAATGCCCGTAGACAGCACCCTTAGTGTCCCAAATCTCTGCGCGGGCCCGCTTCCCATCTACTGAGCACCTCCCGGGCTTTCCCGAGCCCCAATACCCCGTTATCTGCTCAGTCGAACCGGGTCGGTAGCTCAATCCCATCTACTGAGCACCTTCCGGGCTTTCCGGAGCCCGCTTCCCATCTACTGAGCACATCCAGGGCTTTCCCGGGCCCCAATACCCCGTTATCTGCTCGGACGATGCCGCACCTCCAGCCGGGCTGCTACCCCATCCGCGGAATGTGCCGATAGTTCTTCCGGATATTTCTATAGATGGGGAACATTTTGTATCGCACTACCGTCGGAGCTCACTGCTCCGCACTGAAAAGAAAGGCGGCAGCCGTAGCCGCTGCCGCCGTCGTTGTCCTAACCGTTTCGTCCTGCTCGGAACCGGCCGCAGCCGACGCGGAGGTCAAGCCCCGCGACGAGGCGACCGTTATCCGGGTGATCGACGGCGACACCCTGGTGGTGGACCTCGACGACGAGGACGTCACCGTCCGGCTGCTGAACGTGGACACCCCCGAGACCAAGGACCCCAACGAGCCCGTGCAGTGCCTGGGTCCGGAGGCCACCGAGTTCCTGAAGAAGGCACTTCCGGCCGGCAGCACCGTGGAGCTGGAGTACGACGTCGAGCGCAAGGACCGCTACGGCCGCACCCTTGCCGGCGTGTATGACGCCAAGGACCGGCTGATGAACGCCGAGGTGGCCCGCGCAGGCCTGGGCTTCCCTGTCACATACGGGAAGAACGTGAAGTTCCGCCCGCCAGTGGACGAGGCGTACCAGGAAGCGCGGGAGCGGAAGGTGGGACTTTACAGCACCACCGTTGACTGCACTGTGCCTGCCATGGTGGCCACCCTGGAACAGGCGGCAGCCCAGTCCGCCGCGGAGAGCGGATCCACGGCCGATGAGGCTGCGGCCGCGGCAACGGCAGTTTATGCCCTGGTTCGGACGGTGGATGAGACTGCCGACGCGGTGGAAAAGGCACTGAAGACCGGCGATTCCCTGATGTGGAAGGCATTGTCGGAGGCGGAGCGGGCCTCGTTGAAGGCCCGGGCCGCAGCGGCCAAGACCACCGTGCACACCCAGCACGAGCAGCTGGTCACGTTGCAGGGCCAGCGCCAGGCGGCGGAGGACGAGGCAGCCCGCGTTGCAGCCGAAGCCGAAGCCCAGCGGGTGGCAGCCGAAGCTGCCCAGGCCGAAGCCAACCGGATTGCCGCAGATCAGGCCGAGGCTAACCGCATTGCGGCAGCCCAGGCGGAGGCCAACCGCGTTGCCGCGGCCCAGGCGGAAGCCAACCGGAGGGCACAGCAGCAGTACGTTCCCCCGGCACCTCCCGTGCAGAGCAACCCGTACCCGGGGTACACCGGTCCCCGGTGCTACGCGCCCGGTGGCAAGTCCTGGCGTCCCTGCTAAATCCTGCTTACCTGTCGCTAACCGATCACTGGAGCAGCGAGCCGGACAATGTCCGGCCAGCTGCTCTGCGCACCGAAAGAACCACATGAAAAAGAAAAACCCAGCCTTTGCCTCCTTGGCGTTCGTCGTCCTTGCCTTGACGTCCTGCAGTGGCTCCGACCCGGTAGCCACGCCGCCGACTCCGTCAGTTGAACCGGCGACGAAGGAAGTTGAAACCGCAAAGCCGGAACCCACACGCAGCTCCCGGGGCAATATCATCAAGCAGATTGGGGAACCGGCAGGCGTCCGCCTTGAGGAGGGCAGCAATGATTGGGCCCTGAGCTTTACCGTCACCAACATCGAAGTAGACCCCGCCTGCACGAGCACCTACCCGTCAGAAAGTGTGAACGGCCATGTTCTCGCTCTCACCATTGAAGCCGCCACCGCGCCCGAACCGGAGTTCGGCAACAGCGGTATGACGGGAGTGTCTTTCCATCCCTTCCATTGGAAAGGTTTTGCCCCTAATGGCACTACCGTAAACACGGTGTACTCCTCGGCTGCGGACAACTGCATGTCAGAAATGGAGAAGATGCCGACCGATATCGGCGCCGGAGAAAAAGTTGTTGGCAAGGTTCTTCTGGACGTTCCCGATACGACCGGAACTGTGGCCTATTCGTGGGGAGGAACCACCGGCTGGGAATGGGAATACGGCACTAAGTAACCCCTACGGTCTGCGCGTTCCTGCAACCCAACCGAACGGATAACGGCAGCGGTCCCCGTCTGTTCATAGTGCAGTTATTGCTTCCTGTTGCCTGACGGACCAGCATCAACTGCACTATGAACGTCCCCGTTGTCCGCTCCGGCACCCCGTTCGCACACGAAACAACGGCTCAGATTGTTGAACAATCGGACGTGACCGGGCACACTGTAGGAACACATTGCATCAGAAGCAGGAGGCAGGACCATGACCGTCATTGACCTGAACAGCGACGTGGGCGAGTCCTTCGGCAACTGGAAGATGGGCGACGACGCCGCCGTCTTCGAATCCGTCTCCAGCGCCAACGTGGCCTGCGGCTTCCATGCCGGGGATCCGTCCACCATTGCGCAGACCTGCCGCGACGCCGTGGCCGCCGGCGTCACCATCGGGGCGCACCCCGCGTACCGCGACCTGGCCGGGTTCGGCCGGCGGTTCCTGGACTGCTCCTACACGGAACTGTTCGACGACGTGCTCTACCAGCTCGGCGCCCTGCAGGCCATGGCCCGGGCCGCCGGCTCGGAAATCCGCTACGTGAAGCCGCACGGCGCGCTGTACAACACCATCGTCCGCCACGAGGTGCACGCCAAGGCCGTGATCGACGCCGTCCGCACCTTCGACAAGGATCTGCCGGTCCTGCTGCTGCCCGGCGCCGTAGCCCTCGACGTCGCACGCGACGCCGGCCTGCGCGGCGTCACCGAAGCCTTCGCCGACCGCAACTACAACCCCGACGGCACCCTGGTGTCCCGCCGCGAAGCCAACGCGGTGATTCACGACGCCGATCAGGTCACCGCCAACATGGTCCGCCTGGCCACCCAGGGCACCATCACCGCCGTCGACGGCACCGAAATCCCGATGTCCGCCGAATCCATCTGCGTGCACGGCGATACCCCCGGCGCCGTGGCCATGGCCCGTGCCGTCCGCGCCGGACTTGAAAACGCCGGCGTCACCATCCAGAGCTTCGTGTGAGCCCCTCGCATACCGACGGACCGCGGATCGGTTCCATCCGTCCCGCCGGCACCCGGGCGCTGCTGGTCGAGCTCGGCTCCCTGGCCGACGTCGTCGCCCTCCACGCCCAGCTGCAGGCCTCCCCGCTGCCCGGCCAGATCGATGCGCTGGCCGCTGCCGGGACCGTGCTGGTCCGGTTCGACGGCCGCCGGGAAACGGTCGCCGCTGCCGCACTTCTCGAGAACTTGGACTTCTCCCACGCCGATCTGCCGGACGCCCGCACGGTCACCATCGACACGGTGTACGACGGCGAGGACCTCGCCGAGGTCGCCCGGCTCACCGGTCTGTCCGAAGAGGCGGTGGTTCGGGTGCACACCGGCACCCCGTGGACCGCCGGGTTCGGCGGCTTCGCCCCCGGCTTTGCCTACCTCGTCGGCGGTGACCCCGCCCTGAACGTTCCGCGCCGCAGCACGCCCCGCAAGGCCGTCCCGGCCGGTTCCGTGGCCCTGGCCGGCGACTATTCGGCGGTCTACCCCCGCACGTCCCCCGGCGGCTGGCAATTGATCGGCCGCACCAACGCCCCGTTATGGGACTTGTCCCGCGAATCTCCGGCACTCATCCGTCCTGGCGATCAGGTCATCTTCCAATCCGTCCGCGAACTCATCACCACCACTCCTAGTTCTCAGGCCGAGTCTCCGACCACGGCAACCGAAGGCCCAGCGCACGCCGACCCCGAGGCCTCGGAGGACGGGTTGGGGAGTTCCGTAAGCCCCGCATCGCCGACCGAGACAGGGCTGGATAGTCCCGTGAGTCCCGCATCGCCGAGTGAGGAACGAGGAGGCAGAGACGGATCAGGGTCCCCTCTCCGAGCTTGCGAGGAGGAGGGTGGATCCGGAACGCTAAGGGACGATGGGACTATCCAGCCCACCCAAGGTGAGGATGGGGCCCAAGGCAACCACGCGTCCCTCGAGGTGACAGCGCCCGGCCTCCAGTCCCTGATCCAGGACTTAGGCCGCCCCGGTTATGCAGACCTCGGCGTCTCCGTCGCCGGTGCCGCGGACACCCGTTCCGCCCGGCAGGCGAACCGGCTGGCCGGCAATCCTGCGGATGCCGCCGTGATCGAAAACCTCTTTGGCGGCATGGAACTGACCGCCCACGGGGACACTGTCCTGACCCTGTCCGGCGCGGAGGCCCCGGCCGCCGTCGTCTCCCCCGGAGGCGACCGGGACCGGCCGGCACCGGGAAATACCCCGTTTGCCCTGCTGGACGGTGAAACCCTGACCATCGGCACCCCGTACCGCGGCGTCCGCAGCTACGTTGCCGTGCGCGGCGGCCTGGCCGTGGACCCTGTCCTGGGCAGCCGCAGCACCGACACGATGAGTGGCATCGGGCCGGCACCGCTGGAGGCCGGCACGATTCTCCCCGTCGGCGCGGTGTCCGGCTCAGCCCCGGTCGGAACCGCCGAAGCCACTCCCCTGCCCGAGGGCACCACCCCGGGCACCCTGGGCGACGGCCGCACCCCCACCCTGCTCCGGGTCACGGCCGGTCCCCGGCAGGACTGGTTCGGACCGGATGCGGCCAGCGCCCTGACCAACCACACCTGGCTCACCACCAACGAGTCCAACCGGATCGGCGTGCGGCTGGCCACCGACCCGGAGGACCCGGAAGCCGCCCCGCTGGCACGCGTCCGCGACGGCGAGCTGCCCAGCGAAGGCGTGGTGGCCGGCTCGCTGCAGGTGCCGCCGTCGGGCCTGCCCGTACTGTTCCTGGCCGACCATCCGGTCACCGGCGGCTACCCGGTAATTGCCGTGGTGGTGCCGCAGGACCTGCCCGTGGCCGCCCAGCTGCCGCCCGGACATCCAGTGCGCTTTGTTTTCTCGAACCCCGACACCCTGGCCCCGCTCTCCGCGGAGGACACCGCCGGGCTGTTTACGGAAGGAACCCCATGAAGAAGGTCCTGATCGCCAACCGCGGCGAAATTGCCGTGCGCGTGGCCCGCGCCTGCGCCGACGCCGGGATCGGCTCCGCCGCCGTCTACTCGGATCCCGACGCCGACGCCCTGCACGTCCGGCTGGCGGACGAGGCGTATCCGCTGCACGGCTCCGCCAGCCCGGACACCTACCTGAACATTCCGAAACTGATCGACGCCGCCCGGCGGGCCGGCGCGGACGCCGTGCACCCCGGCTACGGCTTCCTGTCCGAAAACGCCGAGTTTGCCCAGGCCGTGCTCGACGCCGGACTCACCTGGATCGGCCCGTCACCGCAGGCCATCCGCGACCTGGGCAACAAGGTAACGGCCCGGGAGATCGCCGTCCGCGCCGGCGCACCGCTGGTCCCCGGCACCGAGGGCCCGGCGGAAAACGCCGAGCAGGTCCGGGCCTTCGCCGAGGAACACGGCCTGCCCGTGGCCATCAAGGCGGCCTTCGGCGGCGGCGGACGCGGCATGAAGATTGCCCGCCGGCTCGAAGACGTGGAGGACGCCTTTGAGTCCGCAGTCCGCGAGGCCGTATCCGCCTTCGGCCGCGGTGAGTGCTTCGCCGAACGGTTCCTGGACAAACCCCGGCACGTGGAGGCCCAGGTGCTGGCCGATACGCACGGCAACGTCGTCGTCGTCGGCACCCGCGACTGCTCGCTGCAGCGCCGGAACCAGAAACTCGTGGAAGAGGCCCCGGCACCGTTCCTCACGGACGAGCAGCGGGCCACCATCCACGCCTCCGCCAAGGCCATCTGCCGCGAAGCCGGCTACACCGGTGCCGGCACGGTGGAATACCTGGTCTCCCCCGACGGGCTGATCAGTTTCCTGGAAGTGAATACCCGGCTGCAGGTGGAACACCCCGTCACGGAGGAAACCGCCGGCGTGGACCTCGTCCGCGAGCAGTTCCGGATTGCCGACGGCCTGCCGCTCTCTTTCACGGAGGACCCGGTGCCGCACGGACACGCGTTCGAATTCCGGCTCAACGCCGAGGATCCCGCCCGCGGCTTCCTGCCCGGTCCCGGCCCGGTGGAGGCCTTCGAACCGCCCACCGGCCCCGGCATCCGGATGGATTCGGGCGTGCGGTCCGGGTCCGTGGTGCCCGCCGAGTATGACTCGCTGATGGCGAAGCTGATCGTGTGGGGCGAGGACCGGCCGCAGGCACTGCGCCGTGCCCGCGCCGCCCTGGATGAACTGGTGATCCGCGGGGTACCCACCGTGGTGCCCTTCCACCGGGCCGTGGTGCGCAGCGAAGCCTTCAGCCGCACGGACGAGCTGGGGGTCTACACCACCTGGATCGAGTCCGAGTTCGCCGAACCGCTGGCGGCCTCGCCGGAAATCGCCGCCTCCCTGCCCGGGGCCGAACGCGAAACGGTGACCATCGACGTCGACGGCCGGGCCGTTGAGCTGGGCGTGCCGGCTGCACTGCTCAACGCGCTGCGGGTCGGCGGCAATGCTGGAACGACTGCCGCGCCGGAGGTTGCAGCCGGTGCCGCCGACGAAAGTGTCCTGGCCTCGCCGATGGCCGGGAACCTGGTGAAGTGGGTGGCCGACGACGGCGCGCAGCTGGCCGAGGGTGATCCGGTGGCCGTGCTGGAGGCGATGAAGATGGAAACCACCGTCCGCGCCCACCGTGCCGGCACGTTCGCCCGCGCCGCGCTGGAACCGGGCACCGCCGTCGCCCGCCAGGACTCCCTGGGAAGCATCGGCGCCTAAGACCCGGAGGCCCGGCCGTCCCCCTGCGGCCGGGCCTTCGTTTACCCTGCACTGCGGCTAGATTAGGGAGATGCCTGTGAACCTGGGGGATGTCACCACCGAGCGCGCCGACCATGCCAACACCACCGTCTGGGTGGCCGATGTGCTGCGCGGCAGCATTGCCGCCGGCGAGCTGCTGCCCGGCACCAAGCTCTCCGAACAGCAGCTGGCCGCGTCCCTGCAGGTCTCGCGCAATACGCTGCGCGAGGCGTTCACTATGCTCAGCATCGAAGGGGCCGTAACCCGTTTCCCCAACCGCGGAGTGTTCGTTGCCTCCCCCGGGGCGGACAATGTGCGGGAGATTTACCGGGTGCGTCGGATGTTGGAGCCCTCCGCTGTGCTGTGGGGGCCGGACCTGGATCTGGAGCGGCTGGACGCGGTCATTGCCCGCGCCCGTGACGCCAAAGCGCGCGGCGCGGTTCCCGAAATGGCAGCCGCAAACCAGGCCTTCCATGAAGCCGTGGTGGCGATGTCCGGCAGCGCCCACCTGCAACAGGTGATGGGCCGGGTGCTGGCCGAGATGCGGCTGGTGTTCCATGCCATGAGCAGCCAGCCGGACTTCCACTCCACGTACGTGGAGCAGAACGCACGACTGGTGGAACTGCTGCGGCAGGGCAAGCGCGCCAAGGCTGCGAAGGTGCTGCAGGCCTATTTGGATACCGCCGAGGCAGAGCTGCTGGAGCACCTCGGCGCATAGCCGGCCCGGCCCGGTTCTGCAGCCGTGCCGCCGGCCCGCCCTGCCGGCCTCAGACCAGGTAGGAGCTGTCCCGGGCGTCGGTAATGAGCATGTGGCCCGGTGCGTGGCCGATGGCCAGCGAGGGTTTGGATTCCATCACGGCCGCCTGCGGGGTGACGCCGCAGGCCCAGAACACCGGCACATAGCCGTCGGCAATCTCCACCGGGTCGCCGAAGTCCGGCCGGCCCAGGTCGGCTATGCCGATCTCGGCCGGATTGCCCACATGCACCGGCGCCCCGTGCACCGCCGGATAGCGGGCGGTGATCCGCACGGCGTCGGCCACCTGCGAGGCGGGCACCGGACGCATGGAGACCACCAGCGGTCCGGACATGGTCCCGGCCGGCTCGCACCGGACGGAGGTCCGGTACATCGGCACGTTGGTGCCCTGGTCGATGTGCGCAATCCGGATGCCGCCCTCCTGCAGGGCCGCCTCGAAGGTGAAGCTGCAGCCCACAATGAAGGTCACCAGGTCATCGCGCCAGTACCCGGTGATGTCCGTGGGCTCGGCCACCTTCACGCCGTTTTCATACACGGTGTAGCGGGGCAGGTCGGTGCGGATGTCGCCGCCGGCCAGCAGCGGCCCGGCGGTTTCCCCGGCGTCGAGGACCCCCAGGATGGGGCACGGTTTGGGGTTGCGCTGGGCAAAAAGCAGGACGTCGAAGGCCTGCGCCTTGGGCACGATGATCAGGTTGGCCTGAGCGTAGCCGGCGGACCAGCCTGCCGTGGGCGTGACCAGTCCGTCCCGGAACAGGGCCCGCGCCGCGGCCGGATCCAGGGCGGCGGGGTCCAGGGTGGCGGGGGCCGTTGAAGCGGGGTCCAGGGTGGCGACGTCGGGCGTGGGGTTCTCCATGTCGGTTTTCCTTTCCGGGGCGAGGCCCGGTTACTGCCAGAGTTTGGCGAGGCCGGAGAGGGAGTTCCAGCCCAGGTACAGGGTCAGTGCCCAGGCCAGCACACCGATGACCAGCAGCCACTTCGGGTACTCGTAGCCCTGCAGCAGGTCCCGGCGCCGCCAGGCCGCCCAAAGCAGGATGCCGAAGCCCAGCGGGAGAATCAACCCGTTGAAGGCGCCGGCAAACACCAGCAGGGTCTGCGGTGCCTGGCCCACCAGCAGGTAGGCCGCGGTGCAGAAGGCAATGAAGGCGACGGTGATCCAGCTGCGGGTGCGGTCCTTTGTGGCCGGCGTCGTAATGAAGGACACCGAGGTGTAGGCGGCACCGATCACCGAGGTCAGGGCGGCGGCCCAGAACACAATGCCGAACATCCGCAGTCCGATTTCGCCCGCGGCGTGCTGGAAGGCATCCGCCGCCAGGTTGTTGCCCGCCAGGGTGACTCCGCCGGCAACCACACCCAGGATGGCCAGGAACAGCAGTGCGCGCATCACGCCGGTGACAATGATGCCCAGCATCGAGACCTTGGTGATGTCCTTGACGTATCCGGGGCCCGTGGTCCCGGAATCCAGCAGGCGGTGGGCACCGGCGTAGGTGATGTAGCCGCCCACGGTGCCGCCGATCAGGGTGGTGATGGTCAGGAAGTCCACCTGTTCGGGCAGCACGGTGTTCTTCAGCGCCTCGCCCACGGGCGGGGCGGCGCTGACGGCTACATAAATCATCAGCAGGATCATGATGGCGCCCAGGGCCACGACAATCCGGTCCAGGGCAAGGCCGGCCTTCTTCGAGAGGAAGATGAAGATGGCCACGGCGGCCGAGATGGCGCCGCCGATCTTGGTGTCCAGGCCCAGCATGGCGTTGAGCCCCAGCCCGGTGCCGGCAATGTTGCCGATGTTGAAGACCAGCCCGCCCACGAAGACGAGACCGGCGAGCACCCAGCCGGCGCCAGGGAGCACCTTGTTACCCAGCACCTGGGCGCGCAGCCCGGAAACGCCGATGATCCGCCAGACGTTCAGCTGGACGGCAATGTCCACCAGGATCGAGACCAGGATGGCGAAGGCAAAGGCGGCGCCCAGCTGGACGGTGAAGACGGTGGTCTGGGTGATGAAGCCGGGTCCGATGGCGCTGGTGGCCATCAGGAACATGGCACCGAGCAAGGCCGTACGTTTGGCGTTGGGCCTGACCTTTACCTTGGTGGCTGTGCTGTCCATGGTGATTCCGATCGCTGGAGGATGTGGGGGTCGCCACAAGGGCTTCCAGCAGTCTAGAGGTTGTTCAACAATCCACAAGCGTTTTGTTGAACGATCCGGCGATTGTTAACGCGGACTTAACCGGAGGAAACTACCCGGACATCCCCGGTACTACCCGGACTACCCCCACAGAGCGGCCAGCCCGGCAAGGGAGTTCCAGCCCAGATACAGCGTCAGCAGCCAGGCAAGCACGCCAACGCCCAGCAGCCAGCGCGGATACCGGTAGCCGGAGAGCAGGTCGTTTCGCCGCCAGGCTGCCCACAGCAGGACGGCGAAGCCCAACGGGAGGATCAGCCCGTTGAAGGCACCCGCGAAAACCAGCAGGGTCTGCGGCGGCTGCCCGGCGAGCAGATAGGCGGCGGCACACACGGCAATGAAGGCGACCGTGAGCAGGTTCCGGGTGCGGGTGCTGGTGGTGAGCCGGGTAATAAAGGACACCGAGGTGTAGGAGGCGCCGATGACGGAGGTCAGTGCCGCCGCCCAGAAGACGATGCCGAACAGCCGGATGCCGATTTCGCCGGCGGCGACCTGGAAGGCGTTGGCTGCCAGGTTGCCGCCGGTCAGCACGGCCCCTCCGGCCACCACGCCCAGGACGGCCAGGAACAGCAGCACACGCATCACGCCGGTGACAATCACGCCCAGCAGCGCGGCCCGGGTGATCGGGCGGATGTTGTCCAACCCGGAGTTGCCTGAATCGACCATGCGGTGGGCTCCGGCGTAGGTGATGTAGCCGCCCACCGTGCCGCCGATCAGCGTGGTGATGGCCAGGAAATCCACCCGGTCCGGCAGCACCGCGTTCTTCAGGGCGCTGCCCACCGGCGGGCCGGCGATGATCGCCACGTACAGCATCAGCAGGATCATCAGGGCCCCGAGGACCACCACCACCCGGTCCAGCGCCAAACCTGCCCGCTTGGACAGGAAGATCAGGATGGCCAGCACGGCGGAAATCCCGGCACCGATCCGCGGATCCAGGCCGAGCATGGCATTCAGGCCCAACCCTGTCCCGGCCACGTTGCCGACGTTGAACACCAGTCCGCCAACGAAAACCAGGATGGCCAGCACCAGTCCGGCACCGGGCAGGACCTTGTTGCCCAGGACCTGTGCCCGCAGGCCGGAGATGCCGATAATCCGCCAGACGTTCAGCTGCACGGCCATGTCCACCAGGATCGACACCAGGATGGCGAACGCGAACGCGGCACCCAGCTGGACCGTGAAGACCGTGGTCTGCGTGATGAAGCCCGGACCGATGGCACTGGTGGCCATCAGGAACATGGCCCCGAGAATGGCCGCGCGCTTCGGGTCCGGGGGCTTGCGTCCCCGCTTGCCGGCGGTCCGGCCGGGCCCGGCCGCGGAGG
>NZ_JBNHFG010000019.1:0-54328 GCF_059090025.1 Arthrobacter sp. Y3224198 | reverse complement strand
GACGGCTGCGACGCCGGGGACCGGCTGCGCGCCGGCAGGGTGCGGATCCCACACCACGGGGATCCGCCGGGCCAGGGCGCCGAGCAGTTCCCGCAGGGCCGGGTTGGCGGCCAGGCCCCGCCCGTAGTCAGCCACCACCACCGCATCCGCTTCCGCCACCGCGGCCAGCATCTGGGCGGTCACGGCCGGGACCGGCGGCGGAGCGCAACCCTCGTCGAAGCGGACCACCGCCTGCGCGCCGGCGCGGATCCGGGTTTTGACCGGCGTGGGCGCATCGGAGGGTCCGAAGGTCAGGGGTATCCCGGCGAGGGCGCTGCGCAGCAGCCCGGAGGCGTCGTCGTCGGACAGCACGGTGACCAAGTGCACCTGCCGGCCGTCCCGCTCCAGCATCCGGGCCACCAGGCCCGCGCCGCCGGCCCGCCTGCCGACGTCGGCCACGTCCACCACCGGCACCGGGGCGTCGGGGGAGAGGCGCTGGGCGGAACCGGAAATGTCGGTGTCCAGCAGGGTGTCGCCCACCACTACGATCGTCTTCACGGTATTCCTCCTGCTGTGCTCCGCTCCAAAGAGGTGCGGCGCTCGACTTCGGCGTCAAAGGACCGGCAAAGCGCATGGAGCGCCACCAGGTGGGCCTCCTGCGCGTTGGCGGCGGGGGCATCCACGGTGACGGCTTCCTCGCAGGCCGCGGCGAGGGGATTGGGTGCGCGGCCGGTCAGGGCCCAGGTGCGCAGTCCCGCCCGGCGGGCGGCCTGCTCGGCCGCGAGCAGATTGGGGCTGGCGCCGCTGGTGGAGAGCAGCAGCAGCACATCGCCGGGCCGGCCGTGGCCCGTGACCTGGCGGGCGTACAGCTGCTCGAACCCATAGTCATTGCCGATCGCCGTGACGGCCGAGGTGTCCGTGTGCAGGGCAATGGCGGAAAAGGGCCGGCGCTCGCCGTCGAACCGGCCCACCAGCTCCGCGCTGAGGTGCTGCGCCTCGGCCGCGGACCCGCCGTTGCCGGCGGTCAGCAGGCGGTGCCCGTCCAGCATCCGTCCGGCCAGCTCGATGCCCCACTCCGCCAGCCGCGCGGCCTGCCGCTGCAGGGAGTGCAGGGCCGGCCCGGTGTTGGCCAGATGTGCCAGCACCGCGGCCTGCGCGGCATCCGTCCCGGGGGAACGCGCGGTGGTCCATTCGACGCTCACAGCGCCTGCCCGCCCATCGGCTGCAGCCGCGCACCCGTGCCGGTCTTGCTGCCCCTGCCGGTCTTGCCGCGCGCCACCGGCCCCAGCGCCAGCTGGTAGGCCTTTTCCGTTTCCAGGGCCACCCGGTCCCAGGAGTACCGCGCCTGCGCCCGCTGCTTGCCGGCCGCGCCCAGCCGACGCGCGTAGGCGGGGTTGCCCAGCAGGTCCGCGAGGGCGGCGGCCAGCGCGCCCGGATCCCGCGGCGGGACGTGCAGTCCGGTTTTCCCGTGCACCACGGTGTCGATCAGTCCGCCCACAGCCGAGGCCACCACCGGAACTCCGCAAGCCATGGCCTCCAACGGGACAATGCCGAACGGCTCGTACCACGGGGCACACACCACCGCGTCGGCGCTGCGCAGCACCGCCGGCATGTCTTCGCGCGGCACCTGCCCGCGCAGCACCACCTGGTCCTGGACGCCCAGGGACCGGGCCAGGGCCAGCAGGCGCCGGGCCTCCGGATCGGATTCCAGCCCGGCACAGTCGCTGGAGCCGCCGACAATGAGCAGCTCCACATCAGTGCGTCCCGCGTCCCGCAGCAGTGCCAGCGCGCGGATGGTAAGGTCCACGCCCTTGCGCGGCACCAGGCGCCCGACGGCGGCAATCCGGTGCCGCCTGCCGCGCGGTTCGGCGGGTCCAGCCGGGGAGAAGAGGGAGAGGTCCACCCCGCACGGGGCAATCGAAATGCGGCCGCCCGGCACCCCGATGGCCTTCAGTTCAAAAACCTCATCGGAGCAGGTGGCCAGCACCCGGTCCACCCGGCGGCCCACCGAGGGTTCCAGCCAGGTGCGTTCGGGCGGACTGGTGTCCTCGGCGCCCTGATGCCGCTTCTTCACGGTGCCCAGCGCATGGAAGGTATGCAGCACCGGAACCCGGGTGCCTTCCTCCGCGGCGGTTTCGGCAGCCTCCAGCGCAGCCAGGCCCGACATCCAGAAGTGTGAATGCACGACGTCGGGCGGTTCCCCGCCCCAGTCGGCCACCAGTCCTTCGGCCAGTTGCCCCATGTACGGCAGCAGGTCATCCTTCGGCAGCGGCAGGGCGGGTCCGGCCGCCACGTGCACCACTTCCAGGTTTTCCTGCACCCGGACCCGGTCCGGCAGGCCGGGATCGTCACGCCTGGTGTAGACCTGCACCGTGTGGCCGCGGGTGGCCAGCGCCACGGAGAGGGCGGCCACATGGACGTTCTGGCCGCCGGCATCCACCCCGCCCAGGGCCGCCAGCGGACTTGCGTGCTCGGACACCATTGAGATTTTCACTGTTGTCCCCCTCCTGTTGATGCCGTTATGGGTCCTGCCGCCGCACGGAGCGGCGCGGCGGCAACCCGATCTGAGACCACGTCGTTGAGGAGCCCGTCCCATTCGGACAGGAACCGGCCCAGTCCGTACCGGGCCAGGGCCGCTGTCCGGGCGGCCAGGCCGCAGGCCCGTGCGGACTCCGGATCCGCCACGAAGCCCCGGGCCGCGTCAAGGAGTTCTTCGGGGTCGTTGCTGACCAGCCCCGCTCCCGGCGGCACCGCACGGGTCGCTTCGGTGGTGGCCAGCACCAGGACCGGCAGCCCCAGGTGCATCGCCTCGAGCAGGGACAGGCCCAGGGAGGTCCACCGCATCAGGTGCAGGTAGGCCCGGCAGCCGGCCAGCTCCGCGTGCATTCTGGCAGCGGAAAGGTCTCCGCGGATCAGGAGCCGGTCCCCGCCCAGGCCGTGGGCATCCGGCAGCTGCTCGGTTCCGATCCCGAAGACTTCCAGCGGGGCGGCCCGGGTGAATGCCGGCAGCAGGTCGGTTCCGGTGACCCGGCCGCGCCGGACCGGCTCGTTGACGGCCACGCCGAGGTGCGGGCGCTCGCCGGTGTAGAGGTACCCCGGGTCCGGGATCCCGTGCTCAATCACATGCACCGGTGCCTGCCCGGTATCCCAGAAGAGCCGGTTGAAGTGCGTTACGTGCACTACGGGGATGTGGGACTGGTCCGCCAGGGGGTGCCGGGTTTCGGGCACGCTGCCGCGCGGGGTGTTGTGTTCGAGGTAAACGGCGGGCAGGTCCCGTCCGGGACGGCGGCCCAGCAGGCGTGCACAGGCCTCCAGTTCATCCGGCCGCTGCAGCACCACTACGTCAATCTCCTGCCCGGCCAGCTCCTCCGGTGCCACTTCCACCGCCGACCGGGGCCAGGCCCTGCCGCCGCGGCCCAGCCCCCAGCTGTCCCGGGCGCCGGTGGCCGGCAACAGGTACTGGTGGGAGCCGCGGACAAAGGCCTCCATCCACCCTCCGTGCACATGCCAGAGCAGGATTTTCATCGCGTCCCCATTTCCCGGTGCTTCAATTCGCGGTGCCTGGTTTCCCGGTGCGCTTGAAGGGACGGCACCCCGTGCACCAGGCGCTGCACCGCTTCCACCACCTGCTCGGGCGAGACGCCGGCGAGGCAGGGGTGTCCCGGAGAGGGGCAGATCCGGGCCCGGGAGAGGCGGCAGGGTGCCTGCTGGTCGCCGAGCAATTCCAGCGGCACTCGGTACGGCGCCCAGCGGACGGCCGGAACCACCGGGGCGAACAGGCTCACCACGGGGGTGCCCACGGCAGCGGCAAGATGCGCCGGACCGGTGTTACCCACCACCACGGCCTGCGCCCCGGCCAGGACCGCCGCCAGGGTGGCCAGATCGGTGCGGCCGCCCAGGTCCAGGCCGGCCACGGCCGCCACGGTGGCGGTCAGTGCCTTCTCGCCCGGTCCTCCCGTCACCACCACCCGGAAACCGGCAGCGGTGAGCAGTTCGACGGCGGCGGCATGGTGCAGCGCAGGCCAGGCCCGGGCGGGGACGGCGGCGCCCGGGTGCACCACCACGTACGGCTCCTGCCCCACCAGGTGGGCAACGTCCGGCAGCGGACCCAGTCGCAGCCGTCCGTCGTCGCCCGGCGGGAGCCGGAACCCGGCGGCTTCGGCAATCCGCAGCGCGCGTTCGGTTTCCGGCTGGTCCTCCGGGAAGTCCTCACCCGGCCGAAGCCGCCGGTCCAGCAGTGACCCGGCGTAATCCGTGGAGGCACCGGTGATCGTCCGCACACCGGCCTCCCGCAGCAGCAGGGCCAACGGCAGCGGCGACTGGTGGAAGGACGTGAGGATCACCGCCTCCTCGGTGCCCGCGGCACGGACCATCTCCGCCAGCGAGGCCAGGAGCGCGGGCGTCGGCTCCGGGGCGGGATTCACGATCCACGGGCACCTCCACTGAAGCACCCGGGCGGGACCGGGGAGCAGCCGTCCGGCCGGTGCGCCGTCCGGCCCGCACAGCAGGACGGCCTCCACCCCCGGCGCCGATGCCACGGCGCGCACAGCCGGACCGGCAAGCAGGACGTCCCCCGCGCCGTCGAGCCGTGCCACGAGGACCCGGCGGTTCATGCGCCGCTCCACAGCAAATCCACCGCTTCGGAGAGATCGGCCGCCACCAGGGCCGCCGCCTCGGTTTCGGAAGGCCTCGTGACGGGGGTGGGCACCAGCACCCCGCGTGCCCCTGCCGCCGAGGCCGCGCGGACGTCGGCGCCGATATCCCCGATCACCGCCACCTCGGTCGGATCCAGGCCGAGACGGCTGCTGGCCCGCAGCACCATTCCCGGCCGCGGTTTGCGGCAGATGCATCCCTTCTCCGGTGTGTGCGGGCAGATCTCCCAGACATCGAACGGCCCCAGCAGGTTTTCCACGGCCGCGTTGACTTCCTCCACCTGTTCTGCGGACAGCAGTCCCCGCCCGATGCCGGACTGGTTCGTTACCACCCCAACCGCAACGCCGTCCCGCCGCAGCCGCGCCAAAACGGCGGCGGCACCGGGCATCGGCTGCACCAACTCCGGATCCGCGTTGTACGGCACATCGACTATCAGCGTGCCGTCCCGGTCAAAGAGGACGGCGCGCGGCGGCGGCAAAAATCCCATACCGGCTCTGTTCCCCTTCTCCGGTGCACCCAAACAGCTCAGCGGCCACTTCTTCGCCGTCGTGCCCGAAAGGGCACGTGCGTCCCACCTGTACCGGCGGGCGCGGTGATCTGGCAGGATGTGCATCCGTTCCCCGAGGAGAAAGGGCCCACCCATGCCTGCAGCGGCCGAAGACCGACCCGAACTGCTGGTCCTGCGGGCCCTGAAGCTGGGGGATCTGCTCGTGGCGGTTCCCGCGTTGAAGGCCTTGCGCCGGGCCTTTCCCGGGCACCGCATCCGGTACGCGGCCCAGGAGTGGCTGCGCCCGGTGCTGGCCCTGACCGGCGCCGTGGATGACCTGCTGCCGCTGCACGGCCTCGATGTGCCCATCGACGTCCCGCCGGGACAGCTGGACGTGGCGGTGAACCTCCACGGCCGGGGACCGGAAAGCTGCGGCCGGCTGGAAGCACTGCGGCCGGCCCGGCTGATCGGCCATGCCGGACCCGGCTGGGACGGTCCGCCGTGGAAGGACGGGGTCCATGAGCGGGAGCGGTGGGCGGGACTGTTGTCCTGGCACGGCATTCCCGCGGACCCGTTGGATTACCGGCTGGATCCGCCGCCCGGGGCGGAACAGGTCCCCGAGGCCGTTGTGCTGCACGTGGGCGCGGCCTACGGCAGCCGCCTCTGGCCCGCAGACCGGTTTGCCGGCGTCGCCCGGGAGCTTGGTGCGGCGGGCAACCGTGTCCTTTTCACCGGCAGCAGCGCCGAGCGGCGGCGGGCATTGGATGTGGCGCAGCGCGCCGGCATGCCGGAAGAGTCGGTGGTGGCAGGAGAACTGGGACTGGCGGAATTTGCGGGTGTCATTGCCCGGGCCCGGTTGGTGGTTTCCGCCGATACCGGGGCGGCGCACCTGGCGTCGGCCTATGCGCGGCCCTCGGTGGTCCTGTTCGGCCCGGCCCCGGTCAGCGAGTGGGGTCCGCCGCCGGGTCCGCACATTGCCCTCACGGAGGAAAGCCGGCGCCGCGGGGATACCTTTGCCGCGGACCCGGACCCCGCGCTGCTGGCCGTTACCGTGGAGGACGTCCTGGCCGCCGCCGAAAAGCTTGATGCCCTGCAGGGGCCCGCCGGCCGTTCCGGCTAGGCCGTTGCGGTACAGGTTCCCTGGCGCGGTGCAATTGCCGGTCCCAGGATTTCGTGCTGCAAGTGCACCAGGATCCGGGCGAGCCGGCGGGAGACCTGCATCTGGGTCAGGCCCAGCCGTGTGCCGATGGCCTGCTGGGATTCCTCGTGGAAATAGCGCAGGAACAGCAGTTCCTTGTCCGTGTCCGTCAGGTTCCGTACTGCCCGGCGGAGCATGGCAAGGTTTTCCGCGTGTTCCAGCCGGCCGTCGGCTACGGCCCACTGTTCCGCACCGGTGGTGTCCGCGAGGGCGTCGAGGGAGTCGGGGCGCAGGCTGCTCTGGCAGTTCAACGCCTCGGAAACGGTTTTGGTGTTCGTCCCCAGCGCCTCGGACAACTCACTCAGTGACGGATCGCGGCCCAGCGACTGGAGCAGGTCCGGTTGCAGCCGTGCGATGGCGGTCCGCAGGTCCTGCAGTTGGCGCGGCGGCCGCACCATCCAGGAATGGTCGCGCAGGTACCGCTTGAGTTCTCCATGGACGGTGGGCACGGCGAAAGCAGGGAAGTGCGGTCCGACGGCCGGGTCGAACCGCCTGACGGCCTTGATCAGGCCGATGTAGGCAACCTGGCGCAGGTCTGCCAGTTCACGGCCGCGCCCGGCATAGGCGGCGGCAGCCGATTCGGCGATGTCGCGGTACTTGAGGACAAGTTCATTGTGCAGGGCCTGTTGCAGGTCTCCGCGGGCCTGGCGGGCTTTTTCAAAGTGGAGCTGGGACAGGGACGAACTCTTGGAAGCGCTCATGGGCGGGCAGGTATTTCGGCCGCAGGAGCGGCCCTCTGCTGGACCGCTTCCACAGAACACCAGAGCAGATGCCGGTAATCAATAGTCCGGACCACCTGTCTTGCTGCTGCTTCTTGAACTGCGGTCGTAGCAGAAGGTATAAGATGCCGCGCGTCGCGGTCCTCCCGTGCGGGCAGCGCTCAGCGCCGGCGGGTCAGCAGCTTCCGGATCAGGGCAGCCGACCCGTCGTCGTCCCCGGAGTCTTCCGGTTCCGCCGGGCGAGCGCCGTCTGCGTCGGCGTCCGTCCCGCCGTCCGGGACCCGGCGGGCGGAACGGTGCAGGACCAGGGCGGCGACGGCGGCAGCCGCCAGCAAGGTGCAGGCAAGGGCACCCATGAGGGCGCAGTACATCCAGAGGAACATCAGGGTGGCCGGTGTGCCCAGGGGCGCTTCAAGCAACCCGAGGGCCAGGACCACCCAGAATGCCACGCAGCCGGCCAGCAGGAGCCAGGCGGTACGGCGGCTGACAAGGGAAAGCAGCTTTTGCTCCATGGCGGTCCATCCAGGCGGTAGGAGGAGGGTGCTGTTTCGTGACCCGTCAACCCTAGGCGCCGGCGGTGTGCCCGTCCGGGTTCTGAGGGCGATTGTTCCGGTTCGGGGACCGGAGGGTTGCCATCCCCTGTGCTGCCTCCACAATGCCCCTGGTGCCACATAACCCTTGAAGCCTCATGTCCTTTGGAGCGACGTGGCACCGCAAGGGACAACGCAGAGTAGGCCACAGTTCCCCGCGCATGTCTCCGACCCGCAGGCCCGCCCAAACGAAAGCGGGTCCCCGGCAATGCCAGGGACCCGCTTCACGTTGTGTGGACTCCTAGGAATCGGCAACCGTCCGGCGACGCCGGTTCAGGAACAGGGCTGCTGCTCCGACGGCGGCCAGGGTCGCTCCGCCTGCGGCCAGCAGGCCAACGTTCCGGGCGCCGGTTTCGGCAAGGTTGGTACCCGTACCCGTGCCGGTGCCGGTGCCGGTGCCGGTGCCCGTGCCCGTATTGCCGGTGGTCGTGATGATGCCGCCCTGTCCGGAGTTGCCTGCGGGTACAGGGTTGACCGCGACCGGAGGTTCGACGACGGCTTCCGTCACTGTGAAGGTGGAAGGTGCCGCGTCGAGGGACCGAACGTTGTTATAGACCTGGGTGGCGACAATCTGGTGTTCGCCCACGGAGAGGGCCCCCAGCGGGACGGACCAGTTGCCGTTCTCGTCGGCCACTGTGGTCAGCGTGGCCATGGCAGCCACGCGGTCTTCTGCTCCGCCCGACTCCGGATCGATGACAACTTCGATTTCGGCTCCCGGCAACGCGGCACCGGTGATTGCCGCCGGCAGCTTGTTGACCGGAATCCGTTCGCCGTCACTCGGGGAAAGCACCACGGCGGCACCGGGGAACACGGTGATTGTGGTTAGTACGGGCTCAGAATCTTCCTTGTCCGGAACGCCCCTTTGGACGGCCGCCAAAGCGTGCACGCCGATGGGCAGTGGCTCGGCGAGGGCCAGGCGCCAGTTGCCGTCCTCTCCCACAGTGGTGGATGCCGGTGCATCCTCTGTCCCAGATCCGTCACGTTGAATGATCACGGTGATGGTGGCTCCCGGCACGCCGGTGCCCAGCAGGGTGTCCAATGAGGTGGGCGTGCTGCCGTCCGTGCCGGTAAAGACCGGAGCTGGAAGCGGTGCGTCCAGGAAGTCAAGGCTGAAGGTGGCCGGCTCGGACCGCTGGGTCCCGTTGATACCCGAGAGGATGAACTGGAGCCTCTGGTCATCTGTCACCAGGTGGGGTGCGGTGAATGAGAACGATCCGTCCGAGGCTACCGGGACAGTGAAAGGCTGCTGGCCGGCGAAAACCACTTCCAGGGAGGTGGCTCCGGGCGCCGTGCCCTCGATGGCCTGGCTGGTGCGGATGGGGGAGGTGGTGATCAGGGCCGGCCGCGACAGCTCGGCAGCGGGTGCGGGCTGTCCGGGCGGAACGCTGCCCGGAGCGGAAACAGGCGGGGTGACGGTACCGGGAGCCCCGGTGTCGTCATTCCCGGTGCCGGCATCATTTCCGGGGGTCCCGGTACCGGCATCATCACCCGGGGTTCCGGTGCCCTCACCGGGTGACTGGGCCTCTTCCCCCGATCCCTCCTCCGTCGGTGTCGGACCCCCTTCCTCTGCCGTGATAGTGGCGGTGGAGTCGGCCTGGTTGGTAGCGTTCGACGTTTCATCCGTCGTGTCGGCGACAGCGGGACCTGCGATGAAGGTGCCGCTGAGGGCCAGAAGGGCGGTGGCGCTCAGGGCGCCGACCCGTGCTGAAATTGGGCGTGATTTTTCCTGCATGAAATTTTCCCCCATAAATTATTCGCTCTCCGTGTCCCTGCGGACGCATGCGTGGTGCCCGGGCTGCGGAGGAACGAGACTGTCATCGGATATCAACAATTAGTGATGAAAACTCATTGGTTGGAGATCAGAACTAAGTCAACTGCTCAAACAGGACGCGGGTTGTGACCACAGTCACAAACCGCGGCATCCGAGAGAATACTCACGGGTTTCCCAATTGGCAACAGCACCCGTGTCTTCGGCTCATATCGCCTTCCATTGCAGGAGCGGCCCGCCGTCCTTATTCGCGGGAACCCTGTCGGATACCCTGAGTCCCGTGAGGAGAGAAATGGCGCAGAAGCAGGTTGCGGGAGGGGCTGGACTGCCCGCCAGCGTATCCGGACTGGTCGTCGCCCTGGCATCGTCGGCAGTGTTCGGCCTGTCGGGATCATTTGCGAAGTCACTGCTGGAAACCGGGTGGACCACTGCTGGAGCAGTTGCCGTGCGGATGCTCGGTGCGGCCGCGGTACTGGCCGTTCCGGCACTCATCGCACTCCGCGGCCGCTGGGGACAGGTGCGGGGCAACTGGCGGACCATCCTGTTGTTCGGGTTCATCGGGGTGGCCGGCTGCCAGTTCTTCTATTTCAACGCAGTTGAGCGGCTGTCCGTGGGCGTTGCACTGCTGCTTGAATTCCTGGCCCCCGTGCTGATGGTGCTGTGGATCTGGGCCGCCACCCGGCGCCGCCCGGGATTGCGCACCATCCTGGGCGCTGTTGCAGCCGTTGCCGGGCTGGTGCTGGTACTCGATCTGGGCGGCAGTGTCCGGATTGACCCGGTGGGTGTGCTGTGGGGGCTGGCGGCAGCAGTCTGCCTCGCCATCTACTTTTTTATTACCGCCAAACAGAATGATTCGCTGCCGCCGCTGGTTCTCGCCACCGGCGGGATGCTCGTGGGCGGGGCAACCATGGCGGCGCTGGGCCTGACGGGGATCCTTCCGCTGGGCTTCAGCACCTCCTCCGTGCAGCTGGCGGACTGGCACACCGCCTGGTGGGTGCCGGTGGCAGGCCTGGTGCTGTTCTCCACTGTGGTTGCCTATGTCACCGGCATCATTGCCGCCCGGTCCCTCGGCTCCCGCGTGGCTTCCTTCGTGTCCCTGACCGAGGTGCTTTTCGCCGTTTTGTGGGCGTGGCTGCTGCTGGCCGAACTGCCGCGCCCGGTGCAGCTGGCCGGCGGTGCCCTGATCGTCGCGGGCGTCGTCCTGGTCCGCTCGGATGACCCGGCCGGCCTGCCCGGTGAGGCAACGGCCGACGTCGAGCCTTACGCGTAGCCCCTGCGGGGCCTGAGCCGGGCCTGAGCCGGGCCTGAGCCGGGCGGGGGCCGGGCCTGCGGGGCCTGGAACGGCGGCAACGAAATTCCCGCGCTCGCAGAGCTCGCGGGGAATATTAAAGCCGCCTTCCTCCAGGCCCCTCCGGTCCGGCCGTTGGTGCCCGTCTTCCTTCGGGCTATGCCGGCGTTGCCTCGTCCGTTAGGGGCTGCGGGGCGGCTACATTGATTTCCCGCTTGAGGATCTTGCCGGTGGGGCCCTTGGGCAGGGCGTCCGTGAGGACAATCCGGCGCGGGTACTTGTAGGCCGCCAGCCGGTCCCTGCTGAACTGGGCAATGTCCGCAATGAGGGTTTCCCGGGCGGCGTCGTCGGACGGCGCCGCCTCCTCCCGCAGGCCGACGACCGCCACAATCTCTTCGCCGTGCAGGGGATCCGGGACGCCGACCACGGCCGCCTCGGCCACGGCGGGGTGCTCGTACAGCACTTCCTCGACCTCGCGCGGATACACGTTGTAGCCGCCGCGCAGGATCATGTCCTTCTTGCGGTCGACAATGTAGATGTTCCCCTCCTCGTCGAAGCGGGCCAGGTCCCCGGAGCGGAACCAGCCGTCCGGAATGGCCGCTGCGGTCGCTTCCTCGTTCCGCCAGTACCCCTTCATGACCCCGTCGCCCCGCACGGAGAGTTCCCCGATCTCGCCCACCGGAACGTCCAGGCCGTCGGGATCCAGCATCCGTACCTCCATCCCGGCCACCGTCTTGCCGATCGAACCCGCGCGGCGGTCTTCACCGGGCAGATTGAAGGAGACGATCGGCGACGTTTCGGAGAGCCCGTATCCCTCGAGCAGCTGGATGCCGAACACGTCCTCAAACTCACGCAGGACTTCCAGGGGCATTGCGGATCCGCCGGTGATGGCGCCCCGCAGCGAGGACACGTTGGTGTTTTTCACGGCCGGGTGGCGCAGCATGCCCACGTACATGGTGGGGACGCCCTCGAAGATGGTGACACCGTCACGTTCAATGATCTCCAGGGCCTTACCCGCATCAAACCGGGGCAGCAGGCTGATCGACGCACCCGAGAGCACCGCCGAGTTCAAGGCGGATGTCTGCCCGAAGACGTGGAAGAACGGCAGCCCGCCGAAGATCACATCGGTTTCCAGGGTGTTCAGCAGGGACCGGGCCACGTCGGCGTTGGTGAGCAGGTTCCGGTGTGTCAGCGCAGCCCCCTTGGGGCGCCCGGTGGTGCCGGAGGTGTAGAGGATCACCGCAATGTCCTCACCCGTCACCTCCGCGACCTCCGGCCGGGATTCGGCCTGCGCCAGCAGCGCCGGGAACTCGGTCGCATCCACGGTTACCACTTCCACGCCGCCTGCCTCTTCAGCGCCTGCGGAGACCTCGCCGGCCACTCCCTCCCAGGCGAAGACCAGCCGGGCGCCGGAGTCCTGCAGGTGGTAGGCCACCTCACGCGCCTTCAGGAGCGGGTTCATGGGCACCACGACGGCGCCGTGGCGCAGGACGCCGAAGTACACGGCAGCCATTTGCGGGATGTTGGGCATCACCAGTCCCACGCGCTCACCCGGCTGCACATCGCGGGCGGACAACAGGCCCGCCACCTTGGCGCTCATGGCATCCAGAGCCGCGTAGGACACCACGGTGTCATCGAGTTTCAGGACCGTCCGCTCCGGAGAGCGGGCGGCGGTGTCGGTGAGGATTCCGGCGAGGTTCTGCATAAGGATCTCCTTTGATCTTTGCGACATATCCCGGCGACTGATCGCTGCGGCGTAGGAGGCAGTCTAGCCACCGCCGGCAGTCCGTGGATCTTTTTCCGGTACCCGGCTCACAAACCATCCGCCGAAACCGTCTACCGTATGTGGAAGTGAAACCCTTTGAGCAGATTGTCCGGGAGCACGGAGCCGCCGTGCTGCGGGTCTGCCGCGCCGTGCTGGGCCCGGACCAGGCCGAGGACGCGTGGTCGGAAACGTTCCTGGCCGCCCTGCGCGCCTATCCGGACCTGCCTGCGGGGGCCAACGTGCAGGCCTGGCTGGTGACCATTGCCAAGCGCAAGGCCGTTGACCAGCACCGTTCCGCGGCCCGCAGTCCGTTGCCGGTGGAGGATCTGCCGGAACGCTCCGTGGCCGTGCCGGCGGACACCGACGGATTATGGCTGGCCCTGAAGACCCTCCCGGTCCGCCAGCGGGAAGCGCTTGCCTACCATCACCTGGCCGGGCTGCCGTACGCCGAGGTGGCCCGGGTGCTCGGCAGCAGCGAGGCGGCATGCCGCCGCTCAGCCGCAGACGGCATCAAGAAACTCCGTGCCCTGTATAAGGAGGACCGCAATGGCGTCTATTAGCCCAAGGGAGTCCGTCCTGCCCGGTGATGCCGGTTTCCTGCCGGGGGCGACGGACCCGGCCGGCATGCGCGTGAGCACCGCAGCCCTCGCCGCCCTGCACTCCCGCCTGGCCGCTGACGCGCAGTCCGCCGGGCTGCTGGACGTGGCGTACACGGTGATCGACAGTCCCGTGGGCAAGCTGATCCTGGCTGCCACCGATGCCGGCCTGGTCCGGGTAGCCTTCGAATGCGAAGGGGTGGATGCCGTCCTGCAGGACCTCAGCACCCGGATCAGCCCCCGGCTGTTGGAAGCCCCGGAACGGCTGGCGGCTCCCGCGGCCCAGCTGGCGGAGTATTTCGCCGGGGCCCGGCGCAGCTTCGACCTGCCGCTGGATCTGCGGCTGACCTCCGGGTACCGGCGGACCGTGGTGCAGGCCCTGCAGGGCATCGGCTACGGGCACACCGCGACCTATGCGGGCATCGCCGCGCTGACCGGCAACCCCGGTGCCGTCCGGGCCGTGGGCACCGCCTGCGGCCGCAACCCGCTGCCGCTGGTGATCCCGTGCCACCGGGTGCTGCGCTCCGACGGCACCACCGGCGGCTACCGGGGCGGACCCGCTGCCAAGAAAACCCTCCTCGACCTGGAAGCCGCAGCATGAGTTCCTCCCTTTTCCCGCGCGAACGTTCCGAACCCGCCGTCGGCGCCGTCCACGTACCCGGCTGGCTGACCGCCGAACGGCAGCGCGCCATTGTCCAGGCGTGCCGGCAGTGGGCCATCGGCCCGGTGCCCATGCGTGCCGCGGTGCTGCCCGGCGGGCATCCCATGTCCGTGCAGACAGTGTGCCTGGGCTGGCACTGGCAGCCGTATAAGTACACGCGGACGGCCGACGACGCCGGCGGCGGCCGGGTGGCGGAGCTGCCGGACTGGTTGGTGCAGCTGGGCCGTGATGCGCTGCGGGAGGCCTATCGGCAGCCGGACGGCAGCTATGCGCGGGAAGACTACCGTCCGGAGAACTACACCCCGGACACCGCCCTGATCAACTACTACGCACAGGGTGCGCACATGGGCATGCACCAGGACAAGGATGAGAAGTCCAGCGCCCCGGTGGTGTCCCTCAGCATCGGTGACACCTGCATTTTCCGGTTCGGCAATACCGAAACCCGCAACCGCCCCTACACGGACCTGGAGTTGGAATCCGGTGACCTGTTTGTTTTCGGCGGACCGTCCCGGTTTGCCTACCACGCGGTGCCTCGAACGCTGGCCGGCACGGCCGATCCGGAGTCGGGATTGGCTACCGGGCGGATCAACATCACCCTGCGCATGACCGGGCTCAGCGGTTGAGGCCGGCCGAAGACGGCGTGGCCGTAACACCGGACAACCTGCGGCGGCGCCGGCTGCCGTTCCGGGGACCGCTGGCATGGGAACCGCTGGCCAACGCGCTGGCCGCACACGCCGTGCCCGGCCTCGAACGGGTAACCCGGCACCCCGGCGGGGCTGCCGTGGAAAGGCTGCTGGAGACCGCTTCCGGCGCGGTGCCCGTCACGGTGCGCCTGGGTCCGCAGGAGGTAGTGCTGGAAACCCCCGTGCTGCCGGAGCCTGAGGACCTGGCGCTCACTGCTGCGGTTCGGAGCTGGTTGGACCTGGATGCTGACCCTGCGCTGGTAGATCCGTTCCTGGCCGGCTTCGAGCGGCTGGAACCGCTGGTGCGGCGGCACCCGGGACTCCGTGTGCCCGGATCCCTCAACGGCTTCGAGACCGCAGTCCAGACCGTCCTGGGCCAGCAGGTTTCCCTGGCTGCGGCACGCACCTTCGGCGCCCGTTTGGGTGCCGCGTTCGGGCGGCCGGGGCCGTCGGGTCTGAGCAGCTTCCCGACGGCGCAACACCTCGCCGCGGTACCGGCCTCCGACATCCAGGCAGCGGTCCGGATTACGCATTCCCGGGCACGGACGGTGGCCGCGCTCGCGGCCGCCGTAGCCGGCGGCCTGCCACTGCACCGGGGGGCCGACAGCGGCACCGTGCGGGCCGGCCTGCTCGCCCTGCCCGGCATCGGACCGTGGACAGCGGACTATCTTGCCGTCCGCGTCCTGGGTGACCGGGACGCCTGCCCGGTGGATGACCTGGTGCTCAAACGTGCATTGGACGTGCAGAGCGGACGCGTTGCCGCCACCCTGTCCGAACCGTGGCGCCCCTGGCGGGCCTACGCGTTGTTCCATCTCCTGGACCGGGGCGGCCTGTTCCCCGGCCGATGCCTCCTGAGGCGCAGAGCCGGGCGGCTCAGGTTCCGAGCAGGGAGAACACCAGGGAAAACGCCGCCGGCCCGCCCTGGACAAGGGCCAGACGCGCGAGCCGCCGGTCGCTGAGGACAAGCACCACGGAGGCCAGCAGCATGCAGGCTGTGGCAAATGTCATCAGGGTCAGGCCTGCCACCGCATTGCCGGCCACCAGGAGCACCACACCCAAGCCGGCTCCCACCGCCAGGAAGAGGTTGTAGAAGCCCAGGTTGTAGGCCAGCTGCGCGGTGGCGGCAGCGGTCCCCGACCCCCTGAGCTGGAAGATGGCCACCGTCTCCGGCTCCGTCCAGCGCAGGGATTCAAGCACAAAGAAGTAAAAGGCCACAGCGGCGGCCACCACGGTCAGAATGGCTGCGGCTATCAGCACGGGTGCTCCCTCGGCGATGTGCAGGCGGCGATGCGCAGGTGGAGCCGCGCGGCACTCCCGCACCGTGCGGGTATCCCCGCAGTGCGGTCAATCCTGACAGCCGGCCGTGCCGCCCTCAAGGGGGAGGGGGACAATCGGTTGGCGGGGGCGGACAAAAGCCAGCTAGCCTTGTAGAGGCCGGATTTCGGCCTGCACCTATCGGCGTTGGACGCCGCAGCCGCTTCCCTCGGAAGGACACCCTTTGCGCCCAATCGTTCCCGCCCGTTCCATGGCTACGGTGTTGCTGGCCACGCTGGCCCTCACCGCCTGCGGATCCGACTACCCGCTTGGCGATGCGCAGCGGGAAGCCGCCGAAAACAGCACCTCGAACCTCAGCGGTGTCCTGTCCGGCGCCGGATCCAGTGCGCAGGGCCCGGCCATGGACGCGTGGATCGCCGGCTTCGGCACGCTGCACCCCAAGGTCCAGCTGCAGTACTCCCCGGACGGTTCCGGCGCCGGGCGCAGTGCCTTGCTTGCCGGGGCCGTGAACTTTGCCGGTTCCGATGCCTATCTGCAGGACGAAGAAGAAGCGGAGGCCCGGGCCGCCTGCGGACCCGGCGGCGCGCTGGACATCCCGGCCTACATCTCCCCGATAGCCGTGGCCTTCAACCTGCCGGGCATCACGAGCCTGAACCTGGACGCCGGCACCATTGCACGGATCTTCCGCGGCGAAATCCAGGCCTGGGACGACCCGGCCATCGCGGCCCTCAATCCGGGCGTGGACCTGCCGGCAACCCGGATTACCCCGGTCAGCCGAGCAGATGATTCCGGTACCACCGAAAACTTCACCGAATACCTCCACGAGGTGGACCCGGAGGCCTGGCCCGAGGCACCCTCCGGCACCTGGCCCGGCGGCCTGCAGGGCGAAAACGCGCAGGGCAGTGCCGGCGTCGTCAGCACCGTTACGCGTACCGAAGGTGCGGTGACCTATGCCGATGACTCGGTAATCGACGAGTCCATGGGCACCGCCAACCTTCAGGTAGGCGGGGAATTCGTACCGATCAGCGCCGAGGCTGCCAGCACCGCCGTCGAACAATCCACCCGGGTCCCGGGACGCAGCGAGCATGACATTGCGCTGCAGCTGGACCGCAAGACCACGGCGCCCGGCGCCTACCCGCTGGTACTGGTGTCCTACCAGATCTACTGCAGCTCCTATGAGGACGCCGGCGTGGTGGAACGCGTCCGGACCTTCGGCGAGTACGTGGTCAGCGAGGAAGGCCAGCAGGCATCCGCAGACGCAGCCAAGAGCGCCCCGCTGCCCGAATCCCTGGCCGAACAGGCCCGTGACGCCATGGAATCCATCACCGTCCGAAAGTAGTCATCGGGCGGCGGCGCCGTACCGCCAAGTAGGGCCCTGCCCCCGCAACTGCTCTTGCTGTACCCTCTTGCGCCCCTTTCCGGCCGGTGTCACCGTGGATTTACGCAACGCTGAAGGGGGCTGCTGTGGAACCCATCCGCATCGAACGCTGGTGGCCGTACCTGGACGGGTCGGCCAAGGACTGGCTGAGGCACAACATCCGGCAGGACGGACTGCCGCCGAAAATACAGGATCGGATTGCCGAAGCAGGCGGGCCGGTCATGGACCCGATCCTTGCCGAACCGGACTGGGCCTTCATCGAACTCGATGCCCAGACGGTGGAGTAGGGCGAACGGGGGCACAGCCGCCCTGGTTCCGTCCGGGCAGTACGCGCCGTTCGGACCCGTGCCAAGCACCGGAGGGACCTGCTAGATTGGCCGGACCTCCGGCCTAAGGCGGCGTTATGAGCAAACTCAGCGAAGAGTCCCTTCCCGACCTCCCGCCGGGCGTGGCGCGTCCCGGCTACGACCGGTCGCAGTTGCGCACCGGCATTGTGCACTTCGGAGTCGGCGGCTTCCACCGGGCGCACCAGGCGATGTACCTGGACACCCTGATGAACCAGGGCAAGGCGCTGGATTGGGCGATCTGCGGCGTGGGGGTGCTGCCCCAGGACGCAGCCATGAAGAGTGTGCTGGACGGCCAGGACTGTTTGTACACACTGATGCTGAAGTATCCGGACGGCCGCAGGGAAGCCCGGGTGATCGGTTCAATTGCCGAGTACCTTTACGCTCCGGAGGACCCGGAAGCCGTTATCGAAAAGATGGCACTGCCCGGCACGCGCATCGTCTCCCTGACCATTACGGAGGGCGGCTACAGCATCAGCGACACCACGGGCGAATTCGACGCCGCTACGCCCGGGGTTGCTGCGGACCTGGCTTCCGGGGCGGTGCCGTCGGGGGTTTTCGGTCTGGTGACGGAGGCCTTGCGCCGCCGCCGGGACCGGGGGCTGGGTGCGTTTACCGTGATGTCCTGCGACAACATTCCCGGCAACGGCGAGGTGGCGAGGAAGGCCTTCGGAGAGTTTGCGCGGCTCAAGGATCCGGCGCTGGGGGAGTGGGTGCTGGCGAACGTGTCCTTTCCCTCCTCGATGGTGGACCGGATCACGCCGGTGACAACGGATGAGGACCGGGCGCTGCTGGCCCGGGAGTTCGGGGTGGAGGACGGCTGGCCGGTAGTCTCCGAGGACTTTGTGCAGTGGGCGTTGGAAGACACCTTCGGGCTGGGCCGGCCGCCCTGGGAGGACGCAGGCGTCAGTGTGACGGCGGACGTGGAACCGTTTGAACGGATGAAGCTGCGCCTGTTGAACTGCGGCCACCAGGGACTCGCCTATCTGGGCTACCTGGCCGGCTACCGCTATGCGCACGAAGCCGTCGGGGATCCGGAGCTGGCACGGTTCCTGCTGGATTACATGGATCAGGAAGCAACCCCCACCCTGCTGCCCGTTCCCGGGGTGGACCTGCCCGCCTACAAGCAGCGGCTGCTGGAACGGTTCGGCAACGAGTACGTCCGCGACACCCTTGCCCGGCTGTGCGCGGAAAGCTCGGACCGGATTCCCAAGTGGCTGGTGCCCGTGGTGCGGGAGAACCTGGCGCACGACGGCGAAGTGTCCCGTTCCGCGGCGATCATCGCGGCCTGGGCCCGCTACGCCGAGGGGACGGATGAAGCGGGTGAACCCATTGAGGTGGTGGACCGCCGGCGGGAGGAAGTGATGGCGGCTGCTTCCCGAAACCGGGAGGATCCCCTGGCCTTCGTTTCCCAGCCGCAGTTCTTCGCCGACCTCGCCGGCGACCCCCGGTTTACCGGCCCCTATCTGGCTGCTTTGGAGACGCTGCACCGGGACGGAGCTCGGGCCGCGGTGGCGCACCTGGTGAACGGCGGGTAGGCCCTCGCCGCGAGGCTAATCGACGAAGTGGGTTTCCACGGTCTCGGAGGTGACCGAGCTGATCACGCGGGTGGCCAGCTCCCGCAATTTGATGTTCCGGTTGCTGGAGGCCCGGCGAAGGATGCTGAAAGCTTCCTCCTGGCTGCATTTGTTCTGGGCCATCATGATGCCCACCGCCACATCGATAACGGTGCGGGCTTCCATGGCGGAACGCAGATGGTCGGCGGTGCTTTTGTGCCGGCTGATCTGGACGGCCAGTTGCAGCGTGGTGGCCGCACCCGCGGCGAAGGCCTCCGCCGCGGAAACCACTTCGGGAGTGAAGTAGCCCGGGTCGCGGGCGTACAGGTTCAGTGCCGCGCCGCCGTCGTTGCCCAGGATCAAGGGAACGCCCAGGATTGAGTAGATTCCGCGATCCTGGATGGCCTCGGCGTATTCCGGCCAGCGGGGATCCGTCCGGACATCCTCCACCACGATGGTTGTGCCGGTGCGGGACGCCCGCAGGCACGGCCCGTCCCCAAAGCCGTACTGGACCTCGTCCAGGGCCCGGGCGGTCTCGCTGCTGCTGGCAACGGTGGCGCCCTCTTTGTTCCGCAACAGCGTCACCCCCACCAGCACCTCCGTATCCGTGCTGAAGAGCTCGGCGGCGTGGGAAGCCAGGGCTTCGAGGAACAACTCCACCGACTCTGTCTGCAGGATAATCTGCTGAAGTTCGGCAGCGACGGAGTGCTGCTCCGGGACAAGATTCATGAGCAGATTCTATCGTTGCGTGCCCCTCTTCCGTGCGGAACCGGCCCGGGCTGCGGCCGGTTCCGCGGTTACGGGCATCCGGTCAGAGGGAATCAGCCAGCTCCGCTTCCTTCTCCCGGCTCCAGGTCCGCGCATAAACGCCGATCAGGGCTTCCTGGCGGAGGGTGAACCCGAGCCGGTTGAGCAGGCCGTGCGCCTGGTAGACGGTCAGGTGCTGGGCACTGCGGCTGGCGCCGGCCTTGTCCGCCCGGTACAGGTAGGTGTCGATGGCCCGCAACCAGCGGCGCCGCCAGTTGGCGACGGCGGACTCGGAGGCGGTGGCAATCATCAGGCGGTGGACGGGCATCAGCTGGGCCTGGGCCTGCGCGCCGGTGGCTTTCTGCACGCCTGCCGCCCGCGGGTCCGATGCAGTGCAGCTGTGCAGGTGGCTGTCCCAGTAGTACTCCCAGGAGACCCTGCGGCGGTCCGGCCAGGTGGAGGCCCGCGGACCCCTCATCATGGCGTACGCGGAATCGAAGAGGAGCAGCGAGGCCAGGGCCGATCGGTTCTGCGCCTTCGGGAAACGAGCCGTTGCCCAGAGGCAGAGATCGGAGGACAGCTCAAACACCTCTTCCGCCAGGGCGAGCCCTTCCACTCCGCCGTACCGAGCCAGATCCGCCTCCACCCAGGGAAGCAGGGCCTCCGTGCCAACCGTCCGTTCCAGCACCGGCTCGCTGAACTCCTGTTCCTGGGCCATGCTCCGGACCGGGTCCCCGGATTGCTCCTGCAGGGCGCCGAGCAGGGACTTGAGCCGGTCCAGCGTCTCCGGCGGACCGAGCACGCGCAACCGCACCTGCGCGTTGGGCGGCTGCATTCGCCGGGTATAAAACCATCGTTGGGTCCCCCACAGCCGGGCCTGGGCGACAAGGGGAGTGACAAGTTCGCCGATGATCCGGTCAGCGAGGTCGAAGCTGCCGGCGTCAACGGAAAGGTTCCACCACAGCAGCTGGGGGGAGTGTCGGGAAGGGATGCGGAGTGAGGTTGGCTGGCTCATGGCCATCCTTTCGGTGCGCGGTTCATGCTGGACCACCCCTGCCGGTGACGCCTGCTCTCAGCGTGTCCCGGGAAGGAAGTCTTTCCCACTCCGGAGGGCCGTGTCCACTGCCCGGGGAACCTCTCGCCGAAGACTGTCCTACCCTCTGCCACGTGACAGATTTTGGGGTACCATCTCCTGTCTGCCAGACACCGAATCCGGGCCGCCGGCCCGTCGGCGTCCGCCTGTGCCGTGCAGTAAAAACGCGGCGCCACAGCAGCAAACAACAGCAACAAAAGGCCGTGAAAGGCGCGTCACATCCATGCCGCCGAGGAGCCGGCTGATAAGTTCACTTACCGGTGAATTGCGAAACCGGGAAAGTACTTCCCGGCCAGTAAATCATCAGGCTATTTATCTGTTCCTCCCCCAAAGGTCCACATGCACATTCTTTCCCGCTGCTTCCCGCCTCGTGGCCCGCGGCGGCGGTCAGTTCCGGACGCGTCCACGCTTTTCCACCAGTCCCCGTCCGGCTATGCGGTGCTCTCCGCGCAGGGGGTCATTGAGGAAACCAACCACACCTTCGCCGCCTGGGCGGGCAGGACCCGCAGTGCCCTGGCCGGAACCGCATTCTCAGACCTGCTCGCTGCGGACAGCGTGGATGAATACCGGCGGTGGGCGGCGGCACTGCAGGCCGGCGGTGGGGTTGTTCCCACCCTTCCCGTCGACTTCCAGAGCCCCGGTGGCCAGCTGCTTCCGGCACTGTTGGCCGGTGCCCGCAGCCCGCGGAGAAACCTGGACCTGATCAGCATTCTTCCCGACCCGGGACGGCCGCTGCAGGAGAGCAACCTGGTCCAGGCCCGCCGGCAGGCCGAGACCGCCGAAGCGGCCCGCGGCGCAGCCGAACTGCGTGCCCGGGAGCGGGAATCGCTGCTGCAGGCGGTGCTGGACACGGTCGACGTCGGCGTGCTGGTGGTGGACCGGGACGGCCGGGAAATCATGGCGAACGCCCTGATGGAGAGCAGCCGCGCGGGGGCGGGGACGGGCGAGATGGCCGGCCCGGCCGGTTCCGCGTGGCCCGTGTACGGTCCGGACCGGACTACGCCGCTGCCGGACAGCCGGCGGCCGATCCGCCGCGCCATTGCAGGCGAGTCCTTCTCCGAGGAGATTTTCTGGGTGGGCACCGGCCAGGGACAGCTGGCGGTCAGCGTCTCGGCCCGGACCGTCCGGGGCGGCGGCGACTTCAAGGGATCCGTCCTGGTGTTCAGCGACGTCACCCAGCTGGTCCGGGCGCTGGCCGCCCAAAGCGAGTTTGTCGCCAACGTTTCCCATGAACTGCGCACCCCCCTGACCTCCATCCTGGGCTATTTGGACATTGCGCTTGACGGCGGTGAGGAGCTGCCGGATCCGGTCCGCTCTGCCCTGGGTACAGCGGTGAGGAACGCCGAACGGCTGCTGCAGCTGGTGACCGACTTGTTGTCCGTGGCATCCGGCAGTGCGTCCCTGGAGGCGGAGGAAGCAGACCTGGCGCCGGTAGTGCGGGCCGCCGTCGATTCCTTCGGACCGCGGGCACGGGTGAACGGGGTGGATTTCAAAGTGGAGCTGCCACCGGTCCTTCCCGCCGTGGCCGACCCGAAGCGGATCCGGCAGGTGCTGGAAAACCTGGTCTCGAATGCGGTGAAGTATTCGCCCGACGGCGGCACGGTAGAGGTCAGCGGCAAACTTGCGGCGGGGAGGGTGATCATTGAGGTGGCCGACAGCGGCATGGGAATGACCGCGGAGGAGCAGGAAGCGGCCTTCACGCCGTTCTACCGTTCGGGGCGGGCCCTCACCGCAGCCATTCCCGGAGCCGGGCTGGGCCTGGTTATCAGCCGCCGGATCGTGGAGGACCATGGGGGCAGCCTCTTGGTCCGCAGCGAAAAGGGCAGCGGCACGGCCTTTACCGTCAGCCTGCCCGTGGGCGGGCCCGACACGGGGTTGCAAAGCTACTAAGTCTGCTTATGGTTAACGTGCCCGGGGGTGCACCCCTGACGTTAATCATTCCGGCAAGGAGGCGCCCCAGTGCGAGCAATGGTGTATCGAGGACCGTACAAGGTCCGGGTGCAAGAAAAGGACCGGCCGCGCATCGAGCATCCCAACGATGCCATTGTCCGGGTCACCCGTGCGGCCATCTGCGGGTCGGACCTGCACCTGTATCACGGGCTGATGCCGGACACCCGGGTCGGGCACACGTTCGGGCACGAGTTCATCGGCGTGGTCGAAGAGGTGGGCTCCTCGGTGCAGAACCTCAAGGTGGGGGACCGGGTGATGGTCCCGGCCAACATCTACTGCGGCTCCTGCTTTTACTGCGCGCGCGGGCTCTACTCCAACTGCCACAACGTCAACCCCAACGCCACCGCCGTCGGTGCCCTCTACGGGTACTCGCACACCACCGGCGGCTACGACGGCGGCCAGGCCGAGTACGTGCGCGTGCCGTTCGCCGACGTCGGGCCCTCCATCATCCCGGACTGGCTGGATGACGAGGACGCGCTGATGATGACCGATGCCCTGGCCACCGGCTACTTCGGGGCCCAGCTGGGCGACATCACCGAGGGCGACACCGTGGTGGTCTTCGGAGCCGGGCCGGTGGGCCTGTACGCGGCCAAGTCCGCCTGGCTGATGGGAGCCGGGCGGGTGATCGTGATTGACCACTTGGATTACCGGCTCGAGAAGGCGAGGTCGTTCGCCCACGCCGAGACCTACAACTTCACCGAGTACGACGACATTGTGGTCCACATGAAGAAAATCACCGACTATCTGGGCGCCGACGTTGCGATTGACGCGGTGGGCGCCGAAGCGGACGGGAACCTCCTGCAGCACGTGACCAGTGCCAAGCTGAAGCTGCAGGGCGGTTCACCGGTGGCGCTGAACTGGGCGATCGACTCGGTACGCAAGGGTGCCACCATTTCCGTGATGGGTGCCTACGGGCCGATCTTCAGCGCGGTCAAGTTCGGTGACGCCATGAACAAGGGCCTGACCCTGAACATGAACCAGGCGCCGATGAAACGGCAGTGGCCGCGCCTGTTCGAGCACATCCGCAACGGCTACCTCAAACCCAGCGAAATCATCACGCACCGGATACCGCTGGAGCATATTGCCGAGGGGTACCACATGTTCTCGGCCAAGCTGGATAACTGCATCAAGCCCATCATCATTCCCGGCTCCTAAGGAAAGGACCGCCATGGCCTACACGCCGCAAAAGCCCACCCTGACCCCCACGAGCGAGGAACTCCGTGCCCGCATCCCGGGCTGGGGCGCGGACCTGGATCCCAAGGACCGCCCGCAGGTGCCCAAGCTGCAGTTCGACCCCACGCTGAGCGGCGCACACTGGGAGTTTCCCGAGCGGCAGGAGGAAAAGTATCCGCGGGAGCGCTCGATCGAGCACAAGTTCCTGACGCCGGTCTTCGGTACTTCCGCCCCGCCCAAGGGTCTCTCCGGAGTGATCCGCCGCTACGCCTATGCCCGGCACAGCGAGGCCAAAGCCATGCACTGGCTGCTGCTGATCGCCGCCGACCGGGTGGATGCCGTGGAGAGCCATCTCGCCTCCTTCGCTACCCTGCATCCGGATAATCCGATCACCGAAACCGGCGTGCTCAGCGAGTTTTCCCGGCACGGGTATTCCTCGCGGGCTGGCCGCAAGCGCGCGGACGTCAACCACCAGTGGATCGATCCGATCCTGGTCGGCGGGCCGTGGCTGCTTGCCGGCGCTGGATTGGCCGCCGCTGCGGGTGCTCTCCTGCGGCGGTTGCGCCGGTAGGCATTGGCGGCCGTATTGCCTGCCTTAGCCGCCGGCCGGAATACTGGTGGGGACGTATTTTCAAGCCGGAAGGCGGTGTCGGGTCATGGACGGCAGGGGCGTTGAGCAGTACCGGCGCCGGATGGAACGTGCGGCACAGTTGCGTGCTGCCGGTGCCGGCGGCGGGCTGGACAGCGAGGACATAGAGCAGGCCGCGGCCGAAGAGGAACTGCAGCGCAAGCGCCGGCAGGTGGACGACGCCGCCCGGGCGGATTACCTGGTCCGCGACGCCATGGCGCGGGGCGACTTCGACAACCTGAAGTATGCCGGGAAACCCATCCCCGGCCTGGGCGACGGGCATGACCCGGACTGGTGGATCAAGGGACTGCTGCAGCGCGAGAACGTCACCGGGCTGGGTCCCGCCGCAATCCTCCTGCGTACCGAGGATGCGGAACTGGATGCCCGGCTGGACACCAAGTGGAGCGAAAAACAGGTCCGCGAGATTGTCGAGGACTTCAACGCCCGGGTCATCAACGCCCGCCGCCAGTTGGAAGGCGGTCCGCCGGTGGTGACGCGCACGCGCGACGTCGGGCAGGAAGTGCAGCGCTGGCGTGAGCGGAAGGCCGCTGCCGCCCGGAAAACCGCCGAAAAGGAAGCCGCCGCCGCCCCGGAAGCGGAGCAGCGGCGGCCGTGGTTCCGGCGGCGTGGCCGGCGCCAGGCGTAGTACGCCTAGACCGTGGTGGCGTCGTGGACTTCGCCCACCAGTTCCTCGATGATGTCCTCCAGGAACAGCACGCCGGTGGTGTTGCCCTCGGCGTCGAAGACCCGGGCCACGTGCGCGCCGGTGCGGCGCATGGTGGCAAGGGCGTCCTCCAGCTCGCCGCCCCGGTAGGCGGAGGCCAGGCGGCGGATCCGCTTGGCCGGCACGGAGGCGGTGAACTCGTCCGGCGTGGTCAGGTCCATCACGTCCTTAAGGTGCAGGTACCCGTCCGGGTCCCCATCCTCGTTGGTGAGGATGTACCGCGAGTAGCCGTGCGTATCCACGGCCTGCTGCAGGTCCGCCGGTGCAGCGGTCCGGGGCAGCAGGACCATCCGGTCAATGGGGACCTCGACGTCGGCCACCGTCTTCTCGGTGAATTCGAAGGCCGCCGTCAGGGTGCCGCTGCGGTCCGAAAGCACGCCGTCACGCGTGGACTGCTCCACGATGTTGGCCACTTCGTCCAAGGTGTAGGCGCTGGTGGCCTCGTCCTTCGGTTCCACCTTGAACAGGCGCAGCACGCCGTTCGCAATACCGTTCAGTGTCCAGATGACCGGACGGACAACGCGGGAAACCATCACCAGCGGCGGTGCCAGCAGCAGGGCGGCGCGGGTGGGCACCGAGAAGGAAATGTTTTTCGGCACCATTTCACCGACCACCACGTGCAGGAACGTCACCAGCAGCAGCGCCACCACAAAGGCGATGATCCCGATGGCGTCAGCAGACAGCGGGGTCAGGCCCAGTGGGATTTCCAGCAGGTGGTGGATGGCCGGTTCGGAGACGTTCAGGATCACCAGGGAGCAGACGGTAATGCCCAGCTGGCTGGTGGCCAGCATCAGGGTGGCGTGCTCCATGGCCCACAGGGTGGTTTTGGCGGCCTTGCTTCCGGCTTCGGCCTTGGGCTCGATTTGGGAGCGGCGGGCCGAGATGACGGCAAATTCGGCGCCGACGAAGAACGCGTTAACCACCAGCAGTACTACGAGCCAGATGATTCCGGGCAGGTATTCACTCATGGGTCAGGTCCTTGGTCAGCGAGTCGACAATGCGGTCATGGGCACTCACGGGTACCTCCAGGGAGCCCGAGGGCGTGAACTGGAGGCGTTCGATATGGTTCCGGACCACCCGCTCGACACGGAGCGTGCCGCCGTCGATCTCCACTTCGTCACCCAGTTCCGGAATGCGGTCCAGCTGGTCGGTGACGAATCCCGCGATCGTGTCGTACTCCTCGCCGTCCGGCACCTGGACGCCGGTGCGTTCCAGCAGCTCGTCCGGCCGCAGTGCGGCGTCAAAGGTGATGGAGCGGCCGGTGCGGACCACGCCCACCCGGGCTCGGTCGTGCTCGTCTTCAAGTTCGCCGACGATTTCCTCGACGAGGTCTTCCAGGGTCACGATGCCGGCGGTGCCGCCGTGCTCGTCGGAGACAATGGCCACCTGCAGGCCCTGCGCGCGCAGCAGCCCCAGGAGGGTGTCCACGCCCATGGATTCGGGAACGTGCAGCGGCTCCACCATCAGTTCGGCAGCGGTAACGGAACCGCGGCCGGACAGGGGGACTCCGAAGGCCTGCTTGACGTGCAGCACGCCGAGGATGTCGTCGGAATCGCGGCCGATCACCGGGAAACGGGAATAGCCGGTGGCGGTGGCTACCGCCACCACCTGCTCGGCAGTGTCCGTTTCATGCACCGTGCGCATCCGGACCCGGGGTGTCATAACGTCCGCCGCGCTGTGCTCGGCGAATCGGAGCGTGCGGTTCAGCAGCACGGCGTGGTCCAGGTCCAGGACGCCTTCCAGTGCCGACCGGCGGACCAGGGAGCTGAGCTCTTCCGCGCTGCGGGCGCCGGAGAGCTCCTCTTTGGGCTCGATGCCGAAGGACCGGATGATCGCGTTTGCCGTGTTGTTGAACAGCAGGATCACGGGCTTGAACACTGCGGTAAAGACGGTCTGGAAGGGAACCACCAGCTTGGCAGTGGCCAGCGGCAGAGCCAGGGCGAAGTTCTTCGGGACCAGCTCACCGATGATCATCGAGAAGATGGTCGCCAGGAAGATGCCGATCACGGCCCCGACGCCGGGCACTACGCTTTCCGGGACGCCCAGCGCGGTGAGCGGGGAGCGCAGCATGGAACTGATTGCCGGTTCGAAGGTGTAGCCGGTGAGGAGGGTGGTCAGCGTAATGCCGAGCTGGGCACTGGACAGATGGGTAGAGGTGATCTTCAGTGCGTTGATGGTGGGATTAAGCCGTTTTTCACCCTTGTCGCAGCGGGCTTCCAGCTCCGCGCGGTCCAGGTTGACGAGTGAAAACTCGGAGGCGACAAACAGTCCGGTGCCGACGGTGAGGAGCAATCCTACGCCGACCATGAGCCATTCATACATGGGGCTGCCCCTCTCTCATAAAAGCCGGTGCAGCCGGAGTAAACACGGTCTGCAATTCGGTTAAGACGGGGAGGGGCATGGGTTTATGTGAAGGAGGGTCATCCATAGTCCAAGGAATAATACCGGAACTCGCTGGAAGGCGTTCCAAGGTTTTTCTCAGGTTCCGTCCGGCCGCAGCCGCACCGCAGGTCAGCGCCGGCCCTGGCCCTGGCCGTAAGTGGGCTCCCGGTTGGTGGAACCGGCCACGCGGTGCTGGCGGACCAGACAGAACGGGTCATACATTTCGATCCCCAGCCGGCCGGTGCCAGGCACAGGTTGGCAGAAGCAGGTGCAGGGAAAGTTCACGGCCGCCTTTCCGGGCCCCGGAAGCAGCAGGACCCTCGAATGTCTTCCGATCCGCAAGGAACGGTTTCCGTAGAGATGCCGGAAATCCGTTCTCATTCCTTGATACAACCGGAGGCGCGCAGAGACCAAAACGGGGCCCCGCGCCGTCCGGTCGGACGTGAGCAGGACCCCGTCTCCCGCGCCGGGGACGACGAACGGCTAGCTGCTGGCCAGCTCCGGCTCTCCGGCGGCTTCCATCAGTACTGAGTCCAGGAGGTCGCCGGCTTCCTCCGCGGTCGCCGCGCGGGCCAGGGCGAGTTCGGACACAAGCAGCTGCCGGGCCTTGAGCAGCATCCGCTTTTCTCCGGTGGACAGCGGGTGGGTCCGCTCACGGCACCACAGGTCGCGGACCACTTCGGCAATCAGGTGCAGTTCGCCGGTGGCCATCTTGCCTTCGTTGGCCTTGAACCGGCGCGACCAGTTATCCGGCTCCATGCCCGCCGGGCCGCGCAGGACGGCGAACACGGCCTGGACGCCGTCGTCATTGATGACGCTGCGCACGCCTACGTCTTCGGCATTGTCCACCGGCAGCTTGATGGTGAGTTCGGTCGCGTGCACGCGGAACGTCAGGGTCTCGCGCTCAACTCCCTTAACGGTCATGGGTGAGATATCGGTGACGGTGACGGCGCCGTGGTGCGGATACACCAGGGTCTGCCCAACGGTGAAATTCAAGATGACGTCCCTCTGTTCAGATGGTTCCGAGCTCGTTCGGAAGCGGGCTCCAAAGACCGGGATAACTGCCTGGCGGTGCGGGCAGACGGGCAATCGAGAAGGAGTCGGGTTCCAGGCGAGGGGGCGTTGAACTGCCGGAAGGGGTTGACATACGGCCAACACGGGCAGACCGTGGCCTCCACGCTGTGCCGCCAGCATATCCCCCCTGCGCAAGTCCCCCCTGTTCCGCCGCGGGGCAGCGGGTGGCCAACGGGGCGGTACGGACTCATCCAGGGTTTGCGGCGCGGCCGGTCCGGCACGTGTCCGGTCCGGCAGGGGCCCGCGGGGGAGGGGGCCTCCTGCGGTTGCTAAGATTGCGCGGTGGTCAACATGATGTGCGCGCGCGCCCGCGTGGCGGAGGGGCAGGTGGGCTGCGTGCCCTGCACTGCGCCGTCCCCTGCCTTCCGTCCCTGACGCGCCGAGGTGCGCCCTTTACTGCTCACGAAAGCACAGATAAACATCATGGAACCCCTGTCGGAATCCGCTATCCGCAAGTCCTTTATCAATGCCACCCGCTCCGAGGTGGCCGCTATGAACCTGCCTATCGGCTTTGAAAACATCACCTGGGAAACCCTGGACCAGCTTGGCTGGCGTGACCACAAGATGCCGCAACGGGCGTATCTGGTCCTTCCGTTGGACGGGAAACCCGTAGGCGTACTGCTCCGCGCGCCGGAACTGAGCGCCCCGAAGAACCGGCGGGTGCTGTGCGCGCTCTGCCAGGACGTTTTCTCAGAGGAGGAAGTCTTCCTCTATGTGGCTCGCCGCGCGGGCCAGCGGGGCCGGGACGGCAACACCGTCGGCACGCTCATCCACGCCGACTTCACCTGCTCCGTGAACGTGCGCGCACCCGTTCCGCCCACACCCATCCACCCGGATCCGGACGCGGTCATCGCGGAGCGGATCGCGGGACTGCGTGAACGCACGGAACTGTTTGTGCGCAACATTCTCGCAAAGTAGGGAACCCCCGGGGCCTCCCCTGTGGAAAGACCCCGGGTCCCGGCACGGACGGCCTTCGTCCGTGCCGGGTTAACCGCCCGCGGCCAGGACGGCCCGGGCGGCGGCACGCGCGTACCGGACCGGTTCTGCCGGTTGGCCGCGTAGGAGGCTGCTCAACACGCCGTTGTAGAGCAGCAAAAGCGCGGCAGCCACACCCTCCGGATCCCGGTAGCCGCCGTCGCGGGCCAGTTCGACAAGGCGCCCGGTGACCAGCCGGGTGTCCGCGGCCACCAGGTCGAAGACCGGGTCGCTGGCGCCGGGCTCCGGGGCAGGCCGTTCCGAGGCGGTGGCGAGGAAACAGCACCACTGCGTCGGTCCGGCTGCCGCGCGGAAGGTCTCCACGGCGGAGAAGATCGCCAGCAGGCGTTCCTGGGCGGAGTCCGCGCGGGCAATGGCGGCATCCCAATGGACCGTCCAGGCGTCCAGCCGCCGGGAAAGCACCTCCCGCAGGAGGTTGTCCTTGGCCCCGAAGTGCTTGTAGAGGGTCACCACGGATACGCCCGCAGCTGCGGCCACTGAATCGACCCCGGACGCGGTGATGCCGGTGGTGAAGAACAGTTGTTCGGCGGCATCGAGGATGCGTTCACGGGTTTGCTGGGGAACTGGCATGCCATTAGTGTAACGACCGTTACACTGAAACGGACGTTACACCCAGCCCGGGGAGTGAAATGAGCCAGATGACCACAACACGCGGTGACGCAGGCCCTGGCGTCGCCGTTGCCGGAATGCTGCTGATCGCTGCCACCTACGGGATGGCCCGGTTCGGGGTAGGGCTGTTTGCCCCGGCGCTGGCTGCCTCCCGGCCGGAGCTGCTGGGCGTGCTGGGCTGGGCCGCTGCAGCGCAGTTCACCTCCTATTCGGTGGCCGCGCTGGCGGCGGCCCGCCTGGTGGACCGGCATCCCCGGACGGGGCTGGTGCTGGCCGGGGCTACCGCCGCTGCCGGCTGTCTGGGCGTGGCCGTGGCCACGGACCCGGCCGTCTTTGTGCTGGCCGTGCTGGTGGGCGGCCTCGGCGGAGGCTTTGCATCCCCGGCGCTGGTGCCGGTCCTGGATGCACTGGTGAAACCCGAAGCGACGGCGACGGCGCAGTCCATCGCCAACGCCGGCACTGCCGTGGGCGTGATCGGCGCCGGCCTGCTCGTTTTTGCCGTTCCGTCCATCGGTCCGGCCTGGGTCCTGATGGCCGTCATCTGCGGACTGTCGGCAGCGGCGGCACTGTATCCGGTGCGTTCACGCTCCACGGCACGGACGCGGACGATCCCGCGGAGACCTCAGGGGCGGCCGGATTCCGCCGGGCAGGCGGCTCCGTGGCGGGCCCTGCTGGTTCCGGCTGCCGCCGCCCTGGTGGTCGGAGCCGGATCCGCCCTGACCTGGACCTTCGGCCCGCTGCTGGTCAGCGAGGCGGGTGCCGTGTCCGGCGGCAGGGTCGGTTGGCTGTGGATAGCCCTTGGCGCCGGCGGCCTGCTGGGCACCCTCACCGGCCGGCTGGTGCAACGGATCGGGTTGCGCGGCGGCTGGGCCGCGTGTGCCGGCGCGCTGGCCCTGGCTACCGCCGTCGTCGGCCTGTCCGTAGCCACCGGCAACGCGGCCGCGGCGTATGGGGGCATGGCGGTTTTCGGTGCCGGCTATATGGCGATGTCCGCCGTACTGATCCTGTGGGCGCGTTCGGCCTGGCCCCGGCGTGCCGGTGCGGGCACCTCGGTCCTGTTTATCGCCCTGGCTACCGGGCAGGCCGCGGGGTCGGCCGCGGCGGGTGCAGGGCTGGAAATCGTGGATCCTGTGCTCCTGGCCGCGGCGGCGGCCGGGCTCTGCGCCGTCGGCGGAGCGGCAGCCACAATCAGGCGCTAGGCATCGCGGTGTGCGGCGTCCGGATCCTCGGGCGCCTCCCGGCGCCGCTGCACAAGCAACTCCTTGGTACGCAGGAGGCGCAGGGCAGTGACCAGGACCAGGCCGCCCACCATGTTGAACAGCAGGGTATAGCCGAACCAGTCGAGCCATTGCAGATAGGTGATCCCCGCGCCCGACTGGATGGCCCCGAAAATGAGCAGTGAATCCAGGATCGAGTGGAACAGTTGCAGCCCGGCGAGCAGGAAGCCGCCAATCACTGTTGCCACAATCTTGGCCGGATCCGATGACGTCCCCTGCTGCATGCGGCTCATCAGCGTGATGGTGCTGCCGCCCAGCACAGCCAGGGCCACCGTCTGCAGCGAGAAGGGGGCGTCGGTGAAGTGCCGTGCCGACTCGGCCACGGTCGGCTCCCACTGCGGAAACGCCTGCATGACAATCCACATAAAGATCCAGCCGCCGGCCAGGTTGGCCACCAGGGTTCCGCCCCATAGCTTGCCCAGCTGCTTGACGCTGCCTTCTTTCGCGACGACGGCGGCAACGGGCATCAGGAAGTTCTCGGTGAAGAGCTCGCTGTGGGCAAGGAACAGGGCGATCAGCCCTGCGCTGAAGGCGACGCCTGCCAGGAGATGGTCACCGGTCTGATGCATCACCGCCAGATAGGCCATCACGCCGAGTCCCACTTCGAGGCCGCCGAAGAAGCCGGTGACCAGGATGGTGCGGAAAGTCCGGTGCAGCCGTTCGCCGCCTTCCGTGACCGTGTTTTCAAACGATTCGTGCAGTTCGTCTTCCACCGGTGCCTCGGATTCCCCGATTTCCCTGCGGCGTTCCTCGCTCATGGTGTCCTTCCCTTCCGAGGGCGTGCTGGTAAAACCATAAGCCTGCTGAGGAAATGTTGCGCCGGGCGCTCAGGTACGGCACAGTTTCGGAACAGGTTCGGTCAACGCCCGGCATGCCCAGTGGGTGCCAGGCTCCACCCGGGCCGGCTGAAGGCCACCTGAGCCAAAGGAAACCATCCATGGCAGACGCTTCCTCCTCTTCGCCAGCAGGCAACCTCCCGCGCCTGGCCCATCTGGACGGCAGTCCCATCCGGGCGCTGGTGGTGGACGATGAGACGAGCCTTGCCGAGCTGGTCGGCATGGGCCTGCGGATGCTGGGGTGGAACGTGCACACGGCACCGGACGGACTCCGGGCCGTTGCCGATGCACGGGAGTTCCGTCCGGACGTCCTGGTGCTGGACATTATGATGCCCGGATTGGACGGGCTGGAGGCCCTGAAGAGGATCCGGACTTTTTCGCCGCAGGTCCCGGCCCTGTTCCTCACTGCGAAGGATGCCGTGAAGGACCGGATATCCGGGCTCGCCGCCGGTGGAGACGACTACGTGACCAAGCCGTTCAGCATGGAGGAACTGATGCTCCGGCTGCACCGGCTGGTGCAGCGTTCGGGGGTGGCGGCGTCGGACTCTGCCGAACTGGTGGTCGGGGACCTGGTGATGAATCTGGAAACCCGGGAGGTCGCCAGGGACTGTGAGGAGATCACCCTCACCCACACGCAATGGGAACTGCTGCGCTACCTCATGGAGAACCCGAAGCGGGTCCTGAGCAAGGCGCAGATCCTGGCCAACGTCTGGAAGTACGATTTCGGCGGACAGGCGAACATCGTGGAACTGTACATCTCCTACCTGCGGAAAAAGATCGACGCCGGACGCCCGCCGATGATCCACACCGTCCGCGGCGTGGGCTACGTCCTCAAGCCGGCCCCCGCGTGAGCACGCTGCAGAAAGCTGCATCCCGGCGGCGGTCCGGCTTCCGCAGGCACCCCCTGCGCACCAAGCTCATTTTGGCCACCCTGGCTCTCCTGACCGTAACCTGCGCGGCCATCGGGGTGTTCAGCCACCTGGCCATGAGCCAGTACCTCACGGGGGTGCTCGACGACGGCCTGGAACGGGCGGCGGGCCGGGCCGGCTTCCGTGAGGGTCCCTCACCAGCGGAGAAGCCGGCGCCCACGCGGGCGATCGGCGGCCCGCGGGTGCACCTACCCAGGACGGATAATCCGACGGTGGGCCAGCGCCCGGGGTCCCTGAACGCCGTGTTCGTTGACGGGGAGGCCGCCCGGTCCAGCCTGGCGCTTGAGGACGGGGTGGCCGAACCGCTGACCGGGGACGATCTGGCGATGCTGGCGGCCATAAACCCTGACCACGGGCCCGAGGACCTGGCCTTGTCCCAGGGACACTACCGGGTGGACGCGTTCCCGGCGCCGCACGGTGCGGAGAATCCCGACGCGGTGCTGGTGACCGGACTCTCCACGGCCCAGCGCGACAGCACGCTGGCTTCCCTGGATCTCTCCTTGGCGGTGCTGTCCCTGATAGGACTGCTGGTGACCGGCGTGGCCGGAACCGTGATCATCCGCCGCTCGCTGCGTCCGCTCGACCAGCTCGCCGAGGTGGCCACCTCGGTCTCGAAGCTTCCGCTGGCCTCGGGGGAGGTGGAAATCCCCGTCCGGGTGCCGCCGTCCGCAGCGCAGCCCGGGTCCGAAACAGGCACCGTGGGACTGGCACTGAACGGGATGATCGACCACGTCACCAATGCCCTTCGGGCCCGCCAGGCCAGCGAGATGAAGGTGCGCCAGTTCGTGGCGGATGCCAGCCATGAACTGCGCACGCCGCTGTCCTCCATACGGGGATACACCGAACTGGTCCTGCTCAGTGAACAGGTCAGCCCGGCGGGGCGGTCCGCCCTGGAACGGGTGGACAGCGAATCCAAACGCATGTCAGCCCTGGTGGAAAACCTGCTCCTGTTGGCCCGGTTGGACGAGGGACAGCGGGGGGAACCATCCGATGTGGACCTCAGCGAGCTGGTGGTGGAGGCCGCCAGCGATGCACAGGTGGCGGCGCCGGAGGACCAGTGGATCCTGGCGCTTCCGGATGAGCCGGTGCTTGTCCGTGCCGTCGAATCCGAACTGCGCCAGGTGCTGATCAACCTTCTCTTCAACGCCCACAAGCACACGCCGCCGGGAACCCGTGTGGAGATCAGCCTGCATACCACCGGGGTCGAAGCGGTCGTGGCCGTCACCGACAACGGGCCGGGTATCGCCCCGGAGTTTATGGACTCACTGTTCTCCCGGTTCAGCAAGGCGGATTCCGCCCGGACCGGTACCGCCCGCGGGGCGCCCAGCAGCGGTCTGGGCCTGGCCATCGCGCAGGCGCTGCTTGCTGCCAACGGCGGCACCATCGACGTTGAAAGCCGCCCCGGGCGCACCCGGTTCACCGCGGCGTTGCCCCTGCCCGGTTTCGGACCCCGGCGCTAGTCCAGCTCGATCCAGTACCGGCGGGCGCCTTCCCTGCTGTCCTCGTAAACCCCGCCGTTCTTCTCGATGACGGCCCGGGACCCGGCGTTGTCCTCGGCACAGGTAACCAGTACCCGTGACATGCCCAGCCCGCGGGCCACCGGCAGGGCCTGCTGCAGCGCACGTGTGGCATGTCCCTGCCGTCGTGCGGAGGGCCGCACGCTGTAGCCGATGTGGCCGCCCTGCTCGAAGAGGAAGTCATTCAGGGTGTGCCGGATGGCGAGGGACCCGAGGAACTCCTCACCCTCCACCAGCCACAGATAGGTGCAGGGCACAAACTCCTCCGGACGGGGCGTCTCCGGCAGCCGGTCCGCTACCAGCCCGTCGACGAAGGCCGCAAAATCCCCGGAAATTTCCGTGCGGATGCGTTCGAGCGGGTTGTCGCCGTACACGCCTGAGCCGTCCATGTGCGCGCCGCGGAATTCTTCGGCCGCAGCCAGCCAGCTGTTCCGGAAACGGGCATCGGGGGTAATCAGGTTTGCCATTCGGGAATTCTACGGCCGATTCTTTGGATGCGTTAATGCGAAATCAGCCAAATGGACAGGATTCCCAGCCGCCGGGATGAAAGACTGCGCTTTCACTCGAAAGCCGTAAAGGGGCGGGATAGCTTCGGTGCCATGACTCAATTGCTGAACAACACGCGTATCTGGGGTGCGCCTGCTGCTGCCCTTCTCTTCCTGGTGCTTTGGTCGACAGCCCAAAGCCACCGGATGTACGACGGGTTTTTCCAATGGCACGGTGTGCTCCCGTTGCTGGCCTTCACGTTGGCTATCGGGCTTGCTTCACGCGTGCCTTACGCCGCTCTGCTCATTCCCGGACTGGTCCTCACCGCACAGCTTCTCCGGGCAGTACCGCCTTTGGAATCCAACAGCTGGCCCATTTACCTGGCCTGGGCCGTTGTCCTCTTTTTTGTAGCGCTGTCAGGAGATAAATGGCAGCGGGTGGCAGGAATTGCCGCAGCGCCTTTCCTGGCCGGAGCCATGGCCTATCTGATGCTGAACCGAAGCTATTCGCATGGAATCGGGTGGCTGCCGGTCGACAATGCCTCGCGGGATACCATGCGGGATTTCTGGATGCTTTATTCCTCTTTCCTGCTGGTTATTTTCGCTGCGGCGTGGCTGGCGGGACACGCAGCGCGCAGCTGGGAGGAACGCCGCACCCTGTCCGCGGAACGGACGGCAGCAGTGGACAGCCTGAAGGCCACCGAAGTGGATCTGATCGTGGAGCAGGAGCGGACCCGCATCTCCCGCGACCTGCACGACGTGCTGGCCCACTCGCTGGCCGTGATCGCGGCGCAGGCGGACGGCTCCCGGTATCTGGGCAAGGACCAGCCGCAGCCGGTGCTGGATGCACTGGAGAACATTGCCTCGGCCGCCCGCCGCGCCCTGACCGACGCCCAGCGGGTGATCGAAGGGGTGGGTGACGGCGGTTCCGCGCTGCCCCAGCCCCGGCTGGCGGACATAGATGAGCTCCTGGAGCAGCAGGGCAACAGCCTGCAGGTGGAACGCACTGAATCCGGATCGCCGGTGGACCTGCCGGAGGGCCAGCAGCTTGCGGTGTTCCGGATAGTGCAGGAATCCCTCACCAATGCATTGCGCCACGGCGGTGCCGGTACTCGCGTTACGGTGCACCTGGATTGGAGCGGTCCCGGGCTCTCCCTGCAGCTTGCCTCCTATGCGGCCCGCCCGGCATCGTCCGCTGCCGGGAACAACGGGAGCCCGACGACGGCCGGAACCGGGCGCGGCATCGCCGGGATGCGGGAGCGGGCCCATCTGGCCGGCGGTTGGCTGACGGCCGGACCGGACGGCGAGAGCTTCCGGGTGAGTGCGTTTCTGCCCTATGGGCTGGCTGTCAGCGCGCCCGGTGCTGAGATTTACGCCGCGGAGCTGGTTGGCGCAGATGAGTGAGGCTGCCTTGGAAGCCGCGCACGCGCCGATCAGTGTGGCCCTGGTGGATGACCAGCCCCTGTTCCGTACCGGCATCCAGATGCTGGTGCGCTCGCAGTCGGATCTTGTCTATTGCGGCGGTGCAGGTAACGGGATGGAGGCGGTGGAACTGGCCGAAACCGCGCGTCCGGATGTGATGCTGATGGATCTGCGGATGCCGGTGGTGGACGGGATCACCGCCACCCGGCGGATCATGGCTGCTGCCGACGCGGACGGACGGGACCGGCCGAAAATCATTGCTTTGACAACCTTCAACCGGGACCAGGCGGTGGTGGAAGTGATCCGTGCCGGTGCCAGCGGCTACCTGCTCAAGAGTGCCGAGCCGGAATTCCTGCTTTCCGCCATCCGTACCGTCTACGCCGGCTACTCGGTGGTTGCCCCCGGCTCCGCCCATGACCTGTTTGCCCACCTGACCCGTTCCGCGGAGCCGCCCGAACCGGATCTGGAAGCCATTGCCGGCCTGTCGGCACGCGAGAAGGACGTGTTTGTGCTGGTGGCGAAGGGTTTGAGCAACGCGGAAATTGCTGCCGGTGTTTTCCTTTCCGAGGCCACGGTGAAAACACACATCCGCCGGATCCTGGACCGGCTGGGTCTGGCCACACGCATCCAGCTGGTGGCATTTGCCTACGAACACCGCCTGATGGGCTGACAAGGCTCCCGCACGGAGCAGCGCCCTGCGTATCCTCCAACAATGGACCCGCTCCGCGTGTGCCTTTGGATATGTGCCGCCGCCTGCGCCGGCACATGGCTGCTTTCCCTCGCCACCCGGGAGTATTCCTGGACGGACCGGATCTGGTCAGTGGCGCCGCCGGTCTATTTGTGGGTGTTCGCTGCCGCTTCCGGCGGGGATGCCCGCGTGGTGCTGATGGCTGTCCTGGTGACGCTGTGGGGTGCCCGGCTCACCTTCAACTTTGCCCGGAAGGGCGGGTACGCACCCGGTGGTGAGGACTACCGGTGGGGGATCCTGCAGGCCCGTCTGCGGCCGTGGCAGTTCCAGGCCTTCAACCTGGGCTTCATCAGCATCTACCAGAACGTGATCATCTGGTTCATGACGCTTCCCGTGCTTACGGTATTCGGGCATCCCGGGCCCCTCACGGCCTGGGATGGGGTGCTGGCCGTGCTGTTCCTGGCCGCACTGGCCGGCGAGACCGTTGCCGACCAGCAGCAGTGGAATTTCCAGCAGTGGAAAAAGTCCCAGCGGGCAGCCGGGCGCACGCCTGAACCGGGCTTCCTCTCCTCCGGACTCTTCAGGTTTTCCCGGCACCCGAACTTCTTCTTCGAAATTGCCCAGTGGTGGCTGTTCTACGGGTTTGCCGTTGCAGCAACCGGCTCCTGGCTGCATTGGACCGTGCTGGGCGCCGTCCTGCTGACCCTCCTCTTTGCCGGTTCCACGGCGTTCACCGAGAGTATTTCGCGCTCCCGCTATCCCGCGTATGCCCGCTACCAGCAGCGGACCTCCGCGCTGGTGCCCCTGCCGCAGCGGACGCGGCCGGCCCTTCGCTGACACCGACGGCGCATCTGTCTCCTCAGTCACATTTGCCCCACCCGGGAATGCGGATTTCTTCTACAGGTGTTGAATAAGGCAGGATAAGAACCACTCAGAAGGAGACACGTAATGGGACGCGTAAGCGGCAAAGTAGCACTCATCAGCGGCGGCGCACGGGGCATGGGTGCCTCACACGCCCGACTGCTGGTGGCAGAGGGCGCCAAGGTAGTCATTGGCGACATCCTCGACGAGCACGGCAAAAAGACTGCCGAAGAGCTCGGCGACAATGCCCGCTACGTGCACCTTGACGTCACCAGGGCCGATGACTGGGCCGCAGCGGTCCGGACCGCGGTCAGCGAGTTCGGCGGACTGGACGTGCTGGTCAACAACGCCGGCATCGCCAACTTCGGGCACATCGAGGACTACAGCGTTGAGCAGTGGAACGCGATTGTGAACATCAACCTCAACGGCGTCTTCCTAGGCATCAAGGCCGCCATTCCGGCACTGAAAGAGTCCAAAGGCGGCTCGATCATCAACATCTCCTCCACCGCCGGCCTGCAGGGCTTTGTGGAGCTGCCGGGCTACACGGCCACCAAGTACGCGGTGCGCGGGCTGACCAAGTCGGTAGCCCTGGACCTGGGCAAGTACGGCATCCGCGTGAACTCCGTGCACCCCGGCGTCATCAAGACGCCGATGACCGAGGGTATGGAGAACCCCATGAACCACGTTGCCCTGCACCGCATGGGCGAAGCGGAAGAGGTGTCGCAGATGGTGCTGTTCCTGGCCAGCGACGATTCCAGCTTCTCCAGCGGCGCGGAGTTCGTGGTCGACGGCGGCGAAACGGCAGGACTGGCCAACCACTAAGCCAGTGCATCTACAAAAGCTTGCGGCGTCCCCCAGCGCCGCGGCACGGAAGGGCCTTGCTTCGGCAGGGTCCTTCCGTGTATCTGCAAAGATTGGATTTATGCCAGCAGAACAACCCAGGCCCCTTCGGCGCCCCTGCCCGGAGGAACCGCGGACCGCACGCACGCGGCAAGCGCTGCAGACGGGCCTGTGGGAGCTGCTGCGGGACCATGAACTGGCCGACATCAGCGTTTCCGCGCTGTGCCGGCAGGCCGGGGTGCACCGCACCACGTTCTACGGGCACCACCGGAACATTTTCGACTTTGCCGCCTCCGTCTACGCGGGCCTGGTGGACCGGCTGGGCACCGTGGATCTGGACCAGCGCGGAACCGGCCGGACGGTCGCGGAAATCGGCGAGCTGTACGTCGACTCCATCCGGCAGATCCTGCAGCACACCAAGGAGGAGCAACGGGTCTACCGCGCCCTGTTCCATACCGAGACGTTCCTGGGCGTCCTCGTCGAGGACCTGCGGATGCGGTTTGTCCTGGCGCTGGACGTCTGGCAGGCACACGGTGTGCTGCCCGACCTGAACCTCGAGGCCACGGCGGGGTACCTCGGCGGGGCCTACGCCTCCTGGTTCGAACAGTGGGTCATCAGTGACGACGACGACGTCGAGGCCTGGCTTGGCTCGCTGCGGACCCTCCTCCCGTACTGGTGGCCGCGGGAGGGTTTCCCGCCGGCCCCCTGAAAGCCTCCTTACCGGCCGGAGCCACCCTGGCCAGATGATTCCCAGAGCCGGTGCAGGGACCCCCGCAGCGAGGCCAGGTCCGGGTAACCGTTGACGGCCATGGTCAGGTCCGCCTCGGCGAGCAGGCTGCGCATGACATGGGAAACACCTGCCTGTCCGCCCACCGCCAGCCCGTAGACATAGGGGCGTCCGATGCCCACCGCCGTTGCGCCCAGGCCGATCGCCCGCAGGGCATCGACGCCGGAACGCACGCCCGAATCGAAAAGAACCGGGGCGCCGTCGGCCGCTTCCACCACGCCCGGGAGGCAGTCAATGGCCGGAATGCCGCCGTTGGCCTGCCGTCCGCCGTGGTTGGAGCAGTAAATGCCGTCCATGCCGCCGTCCAGCGCCCGCCTGGTGTCCTCGGGGGAGCAGATGCCCTTCAGGATGATCGGCAGCGACGTCAGGGACCGGAACCAGGCCAGATCGTCCCAGGTCATGGTGGGATTGCCGAACAGGGATGCCCAGAGCATTACCACCGCCGCGGGATCGGCGGAGCCCTGCTCCGCAAGCAGCTTCCGGAACCGGTCATCCGCCAGGTAGTTGGCCAGGCACTGACCCGAGAGCATGGGCAGATAGGCGGCGGTGAGATCGCGCGGCCGCCAGCCGTTGACCCAGGTATCAAGGGTGATGACGATGCCCTTGTAGCCGGCCGCTTCGGCGCGGTGGACCAAGCTTTCGGCCAGTTCCCGGTCATCCGGCGGATACAGCTGGAAAAAGCCGGCGGTGTCCCCGGCCGCCGCCCGGACCTGTTCCAACGGCGCGGAGGCCAGGGTGGAGGCCACCATGGGGATCCCCAGGGCGGCCGACGACGCCGCGGTGGCCAGGTCGCCGTCGTCCGCCACTGCGCCCAGCACGCCCACGGGGGCAAAGAACAAGGGGGAGGCGAAGCGGTGTCCGAACAGTTCGATGCCCAGGTCGCGCTGCGCCGCGCCCACCAGCATGCGCGGCATGATGCCGAGCCGGTCGAAGGCTGCCACATTGGCCCGCTGCGTGTGTTCATCCCCGGCGCCGCCGGCCACGTAGCCCAGGATCCGGGCATCCATCACGGTTTGGGCCAGCTCCTCGGTGGCGGCAAAGCCGATGGGCAGTTCCGGCACCACGCCCCGTGCGCCGTTCATGTAGATGCCGAGCTGGTAGTCGCCGAAGTTTGCGCTCACGTTTCGTCCCTCGCTTCCGTCCCGGCGCCGCCGCCGGGAAGCTGTTGTGGCCGAAATGCTACCCGCGGCCGCCGGTCCCGCCGCCGCGACCCGCTGGGGCGGTGAACCGGTGCAGCCGGTCTTCGAGGCCGGAGCGTACCTGCGGCCATTCTTCGGCCAGGATCGAGTACACCGCGGTGTCCCGCCAGCTGCCGTCGGCGCGCCGCCGGTCCCGGCGTCGGATACCTTCAAAGGCCGCGCCCAGCTTGCTGATCGCTGCCCGCGAGCGGGCGTTGCGGGAATCCGCCTGGATGGTGACCCGTCCGAACCCGGCGGCAAAGGCATATCCCAGCAACAGCAGCTTGGTTTCGGCGTTCACTGCCGTGCCCCACACAGCGGGCGCATATGCCGTCCAGCCCAGCTGCAGCGACTCGGTGGCCGGGTCAAGGTCGGCCAGGCTGCTGGTGCCCACTACCGGCCCGGCACCGTCCCCGCCGAGCCGGCGGACCGCAAACGGCAACTCGTTCCAACGGTAGAACGTGCGCGCCCATTCGGTGAAGGCGTCCAGGTCCGCGCGGAGACCGGCAGGCCCGCCGCCGTAGCCGCCGGCGAACACCGGGGGTGCCGCGATGGCGCGGTGCAGGTCCGGCAGGAGGTCCGCCGTGAGCGGTTCAAGCCGGACAAACCGCCCTTCCAAGACGGTCGGGAGGGGGCGCATGGCTGTCATGGCGCCAGTCTGGCATACCGCCGCCGTTCCCTTCGGTTCCCGCCCGGCCGGGGTCGGATTGTTAAGCCGCCGGTCAGGACAGGAACTTGTCGGGGGTCAGCGGCAGGTCCCGCACCCGGACCCCGGAGGCGTTGTAAGCGGCATTGGCAATGGCCGCGGCGCTGCCCACAATGCCGATCTCGCCGATGCCGCGGGCACCAAGCGGCCCGGCATGTTCGTCCACGTCCTCAATCCAGAGGGCCTCCATGTCCTGCACGTCGGAGTTGGTGGGGACGTGGTATTCGGCCAGGTCATGGTTGACGAAGATCCCGAACCGCGGATCCAGGACGCTCTGTTCGTGCAGGGCCATGCCCATACCCATGGTCATACCGCCCAGGAACTGGGAACGGGCGGTGCGGGGATTGATGATCCGGCCGGCGGAGAAGACCCCCAGCATGCGCGGTACCCGGATTTCGCCGGTGTCCGCATGGATGCGCACCTCGGCGAAGTGCGCCCCGAAGGAGTACAGGGCCAGGTTCTGCGCCTCGGGATCCTCCGGCGCGTCGGCCTCGGTGGCCGCACCGGGGGAGGGGTGTTCGCCATGGTCTGCCCGGAAGGCCCGGGCAGCGGCGATGATGGTGCCGCCCCAGCTGGCGGTGCCGGAAGACCCGCCGGCCACACTGGCGGCCGGGAACCTGGTGTCGCCGATGCCGAGCCGGATCCGGTCGACGGGCACCCGCAGCGCATCGGCGGCAATCTGTGTCAGCGCGGTCCAGGCACCGGTGCCGATGTCCGCCGCACCGATCTGCACGGAGTAGATGCCGTCCTGTTCGTAGCTGATCCGGGCGCTGTTGGAGGGCTGGCGCATAAACGGGTAGACAGCGCTGGCCGTGCCCAGGCCCACCAGCCAGCCGTCCTCCTGCACCGAGCGCGGCCGGGTGACCCGCCGGTTCCAGCCGAACCGCTCGGCGCCCAGGTCGAAGCAGTCCATCAGGTGCCGGCTGGACCACGGCTTGCCGGTCTCCGGATCCACCTCCGGTTCGTTGCGCCGCCGCAGTTCAATCGGGTCCAGTCCCGCCGCGGCAGCGAGTTCGTCCATGGCCACCTCCGGTCCGAACATCCCGGGGCACTCGCCCGGGGCCCGCATCCAGGACGGCACGGGAATGTCCAGGGGTGCGAGCCGGGTGGTGGTGCGGCGGTTGGGGGAGGCGTACATCATCCGGAACGGGGCCGGAGTCTGTTCGGCGAACTCCTTGATGCGGGAGGTGTGTTCCACAATGTCCAGCGACATAGAGGTCAGCCGGCCGTCGTCGGCGGCACCCAGCCGGATGCGCTGGATGGTGGGGGTGCGGTGGCTGGTGAGGCTGTACATCTGCTGGCGGCTGACCGGGAACTTCACCGGCCGCCCGTCGGTGCACTGAGCGGCCAGGGCCGCCATCACCACGTGCACATGCGGCATGCCCTTGGACCCGAAGCCGCCGCCCACATGCGGGGCGATGACCCGGACCTGTTCCTCCTCGAGACCCAGCACCTGGGCCAGGGTGCCCTTGACCGCGTGGACGCCCTGGGTGGAGTCCCAGAGCGTCAGGAGGGTCCCGTCCCACTGCGCCACGGTGGCATGGGGTTCCAGCGGGTTGTTGTGTTCGGCGGGGGTGGAATAGGTTTGCTCGATCTTCAGTGCAGCCGTATCGAAAGCGGCGTCAGCATCGCCCTGGCCGCTGTCCGTGGGGGTGCCGGCGTTGAGTTCTTCCGGTGCATAGAGGGCCGGGTCGTCTCCGCGCAGCTGGGCGGAAAACGGTTCGGCCGCATAGCTCACCCGCACGGCGTCGGCAGCCTGCCGGGCAACTTCCGGGGTCTCGGCCAGCACGGCCGCCACTATCTGCCCGCGGTAGCCCACTGCGTTGTCCTGCAGGACGGCCAGCTCCCGGTCCGAGGCATCCGCCAGCCGGGGTGCAGTTTCCGCAGTCAGGACGGTGAAAACACCTTCGATCGCCTCCGCCTCGGCGGTGTCCACCCGCTGCACCGTGCCGCGCGCAATGGTGGACAGGACCGGATACAGGTGCAGCGGGTGCTCCGCTGGCTGTTCGTAGGCGTACGGGGCGGTGCCGGTGACTTTGAGTTCGCCGTCGAGCCGCTCGTACGCGGTGCCAATGGCCGAGGCAGGCATCAGGTTGGTCATGGGGTCAGCTCCTCCCAGCCGGCGTCGTCCGGGCCATCCGGTCCCTCCGGGTGATCCGTTCCGGGGGCGCTCACCTCCGGTGCCGGCACGCCGGCAAGGTCACGCAGGACGGCGGCGAGCGTGTTGCGGACCATGGGCACCTTGAAGCCGTTTTCGCGCAGCGGCTCGGCGTGAACCAGCTCGGCATCCGCAGCAGCCCGGAAGTTCGCTTCCGTGGCTTCCGCTCCGCGCAGTACCGCCTCCGCCTGCAGGGCCCGCCAGGGTTTGTGCGCCACTCCGCCCAGGGCGATCCGTACGTCGCGGATCACAGGGGGATTGGCGCCGTCGTCCTCCAGTTCCAGCGCCGCGGCCACCGAGACCAGCGCGAAGGCGTAGGACGCCCGGTCCCGTACCTTGCGGTACGCGGAATGCGGCGGCGCGGGCGGAAGTTCGACGGCGGTGATCAGTTCGCCGTGCGCCAGGACGGTATCCCGCTGCGGCTCGCCGCCCGGCAACCGGTGGAATTCGCTCAGCGGGATGATCCGTTCCCCGGCGGGGCCGAGCACCACCACAGAGGCGTCCAGCGCGGCGAGGGCCACGGCCATGTCCGAGGGGTGGGTGGCCACGCAGTCCTCGGAAGCGCCGAGGATGGCGTGGTAGCGGGTGTATCCGTCGATGGCGGAGCAGCCGGTGCCCGGTTCGCGTTTGTTGCAGGGAGTGGTGGGGTTTTGGAAGTACACGCACCGGGTGCGCTGCAGCAGGTTGCCGCCGGTGGTGGCGAGGTTGCGCAACTGGCCGGATGCGCCCGCCAGCAGCGCCTGCGCCAGGGCCGGATACCGCCGGCGGATGTAGGTGTTGGCCGCCAGGTCCGCGTTGCGGACGTTGGTGCCGATCCGTACCCGGCCGTCGTCCTGCACATCCACCGTGTCCAGCGGCAGCCTGCTGATGTCCACCAGCATCGTGGGTGACGCGATGCCCAGCTTCATGCGGTCCACCAGGTTGGTGCCACCGGCCAGGAAGGCGGCGTCCGGGGCGGCGCTGACCAGGGCAACAGCGGAGGCGGCGTCGTCGGCGCGGCGGTACTCGAAGGGGATCATGCCCGCTCCTCGGGGTGGGAGGGCATGGACTCGGCCGTGGGGGAGTCCTCCACCGCAGCCTGCCCGGGATCCGGGCTGCCGCCGCGCCGGGCACCGGCGGCTTCAGCGGCTTGCCGGACGGCGGCCACAATGTTGGCGTAGGCCCCGCAGCGGCAAAGGTTTCCACTCATGCGCTCGCGGATTTCGGCATCGGTGAGATCTACCCCGCCCTCGGCCTGCAGGTCTTCGGTGGCCGTGGAGGGATGTCCGGCTGCGGCCTCTTCGATGATGCCCGCCGCGGAACAGACCTGCCCGGGGGTGCAGTAGCCGCACTGGAACCCGTCCTGCTCCAGGAAGGCGCGCTGGACGGGGTGCAGTTCGCCGTCGGGAGTGCCGCTGGCCAGGCCTTCGGCGGTGATGATGTCCGCGCCGTCGTGCGCCACCGCGAGCGTCAGGCAGGAATTGGCACGCCGTCCGTCCAGCAGGACCGTGCAGGCGCCGCACTGGCCGTGGTCGCAGCCCTTTTTGGGGCTCGTGACGCCCAGCCGGTCCCGCAGTGCATCCAGCACCGTGGTGCGGGTGTCTACCGTCAGCGTGCGCGGTGTTCCGTCTACTTGCAGGGTTATTCGGGCTTCCATCAGCGCTTTGGCCACCTCTCCGCAACGGGATTGTCCTCGCAACCTATCCGAGGAGGTGTGATGGAAACAACCAAGCCCGCTGATCGGGACGCTTCCGGCGGGGAACCGGCGGAGGGCACAAAAAATCCCGATCCGGTCATCCGGATCGGGATTCTTCTTTGGTTGCGGGGGCAAGATTTGAACTTGCGACCTCTGGGTTATGAGCCCAGCGAGCTACCGAACTGCTCCACCCCGCGGCGTGGTTACGACTTTACCGCACATTGGCCGTGCCGCGTAATCCAGTGGCGGCCCTCACATTCCCGGATGCCGGTTTCGGTAGGCTGGCCGGATGAATCTGCCTGCTGCCGATACCGTTGTGACCTACCCCGCCGGCGCCGTTTCCGGTTCCGCCACCGTGCTGTACACCGAGACCCTGCCGGACCGGCGGCTGGCGGTACTGCTGGATTCCACACCTGTGCATCCGGTGGATGCCGGCTGGCCGGACCAGGGCGCGGACCGGGCAACGCTCACGACGCCGGACGGCACCGAAGTGCCGGTGGAGGACTGCGTGGTGGGCGCCGCGGACGGCAGCACCCTGTTCATTGGCCGGGACATCCCGGTCCGCAAGGGCGCCGAAGGGTGGGCCTTCTTCGCGGTGCACGTCCTGCCCGCAGGCAGCGTGCTGGCGGAGGGCTCCCGGGTGCAGCTCCGGGTGGACGGCCACTACCGGGCAGCGCTGTCCGCCGGGCACACTGCCTGCCACCTGGCGTCCCTGGCCCTGAACCGGCAGCTTGCCGCTGCCTGGAAGAAGGACGTCCAGCCCGACGCCGCGGGCAACCCGGACTTCGACGCCCTGGCCATCGAAACATCCACGATCGTCGAATCCGGTTCCCGGGACGTGTACCGGCTGGGCAAATCCCTGCGGCGCAAGGGCTTCCTGCCCGAGGCGCTGCTGGCGGACCTTGCAGCGGTGGAGACAGAAGTAAATGCCACCCTTGCCGAATGGGTGGCATCCGGAGCCAAAGTGCGTATTGAACGGGAGTCCGAACTGCTGACGGGAATGCGCCGGTGGGTGTGCGACCTGCCGGACGGCACGGTGAGCATTCCCTGCGGCGGCACCCACCTGTCCTCGCTGGCCGATATCACCGGAATTACCGTCCGGCTCAGTGCCGAAACGGCCGACGGTGCCACGGAAGTGGTGATGGATACCCGAATTTCCGGGTAGCTGCGTATTCTTTTCCCTTTTTCTCACCTGTTGCCTTGCCCGGGCAGGACCGCTGGACGTAGTGTCGCGCCAACGCAAGCGGTACCGGCATCTCAAATGAGCAAAGGTGACATATGAGATTCAGCAGGCGGATCCGCCGCCGGGGGCACTCCCGGACACGGTCGGTCCTGGCATGTGCAGCGGTGGCCGGCCTGGTGCTGGCGGGCTGCGGCGGAGCGGAAGCGGACGGCAACAAGGAAATTGTCGTAGCCATTGTCTCCAATCCGCAGATGCAGGACGCCATCTCCCTCCAAGATGAATTCAAGGCCCAATATCCGGATATCGACGTCAGCTTTGTCTCGCTTCCGGAAAACGAGGCGAGGGCGAAAATCACCGCTTCGGTAGCCACCCAGGGCGGCGAATTCGACGTCGTGATGATTTCCAATTACGAGACTCCCATGTGGGCCGAAAACGGATGGATCACCAATCTCCAGGACTATGCGGATTCCACGGAAGGCTACGATCCCGAAGATTTCGTCCCCACCATCCGCGAGGCGCTCAGCTATGAGGGGGACCTGTACTCGGTGCCGTTCTACGGCGAGTCCTCATTCCTGGCCTACCGCGCCGATCTGTTCGAAGAGGCCGGCCTTCAGATGCCGGAACAGCCCACGTGGGAGGACATCCGCGGATTTGCCGAGGCACTGGACGACCCGGCGGGTGAGCGGAGCGGGGTCTGTCTCCGCGGGCTGGCCGGCTGGGGCGAGGTGATGGCTCCGCTGGACACCATGATCAACACCTACGGCGGCCGCTGGTTCGATGGGGACTGGAACGCGACGCTGGACTCTCCGGAGGTGGAGGCGGCAGTCACCGACTATGTGCAGCTGGTCCAGGACTACGGGCAGGCGGGCCCGGCCACCAGCGGCTACGGCGACTGCCTGACCCTGTACAGCCAGGGGAATACGGCCATGTGGTACGACGCCACCGCCATGGTGTCCTCCATCGAGGACCCATCCTCCTCGCTGGTGGTGGGCAAGACCGGCTACGCTCCCGCGCCCGTGCAGGAAACGGACTCCGCGGGCTGGCTGTACAGCTGGTCGCTGGCCATTCCCTCCACCAGCGAGCAGAAGGATGCCGCCTGGGACTTTGTCTCCTGGATGACGAACAAGGACTACATCCAGCTGGTCGGCTCGGAAATCGGCTGGGAACGGGTGCCCCCGGGCAGCCGGCTCTCCACCTACGAGATCCCCGAGTACGCCGAAATCGCCGAAGCCTACGCGGAGCCCACCCTGAAGGCGATGGCCGGGGCCTCGCAGGAAAACAGCATGGTGCAGGGCGTGCCGTACACCGGGCTGCAGTTTGTGGGCATCCCGGAATTCCAGGACCTGGGCACCCGGGTGGCGCAGCAGATTTCGGCCGCCATTGCCGGCCAGCAGACGGTTCAGGAGGCATTGGAACAGTCCCAGAGCTACGCATCGACGGTGGCCGAAAGCTACCAGGACGGAGGCGGCTGATGTCCACCTTGGTAGCCCGCCAGCAGGTCCGGGCACGAAAGGCCGCCGAAGAGCGGCAGAACGGCGGGATGTCCTCGGCCGAGGGATGGCGGCGACGGATGCCGCTGCTGCCGGCGCTGATCTTCACCCTGGTGGTCACGCAGATCCCGTTCCTGTTCACCATCTGGTATTCGCTGCAGAACTGGAATCTCCTGCGCCCCGAAGGCAACCAGTTTGTCGGCCTGTCCAACTATGCGGACATCTTCGGCGACTCCACCTTCCGCGGTGCCGCGTTGAACAGCGTCATTTTCACCGTGGGCTGCGTGTTCTTCGCGATGCTGCTGGGCATCGTTTTCGCGCTGCTGCTGGACCGGTCCTTTCCCGGCCGCGGCATTGTGCGGACCCTGCTGATCACCCCGTTCCTGATCATGCCGGTGGCCAGCTCACTGCTCTGGTCCATCTCCATCCTGAACCCCAGCTACGGCCTGCTGAACTGGGTGATCGGGCTGGTGGGGGTCCCGCCGGTGGACTGGACGTCGCAGCACCCCATCGCCTCCATCCTGATGGCCCTGGTGTGGCAGTGGACCCCGTTCATGATGCTGCTGGTGCTCTCCGGCCTGCAGGCGCAGTCCAAGGACGTGCTGGAGGCGGCGCAGGTGGACGGCGCCGGCTGGTGGCGGACCTTCATCTCGGTCACCCTTCCCCAGCTGCGCCGCTACATCGAACTGGGCGTCCTGCTGGGCGCGATCTACGTGGTCAACACGTTTGACCAGATCTACCTGATGACCGCGGGCGGCCCCGGCACGGCCAGCGCCAACCTGCCGTTCTACATCTACCAGCGGGCCTTCCTGGGCTTCGACGTCGGCCAGGCCGCCGCCATGGGCGTGGTGGTGGTCATCGCCACCATGATCGTGGCAACCCTCGCCCTGCGCCTGATCTTCCGAAGCTTCGACGTAAAGGACTAAGGACGTGGCTACCCAAACTGCAGCTCCCACTCCCGCCGGCGAGGAAACCGGCCCGTCCGGGCGCACCGTCCGGAAACCGGCCCGCAGGTTCAACGCCGGTCCGGTCATCACCACCGTGACCTGGGTGCTGGCCCTGATCTTCTTCTCACCGGTGCTGTGGATGGTGCTGACCTCCTTCAAGCAGGAGTCCGCCGCGGCGTCGTCTCCGCCCGTCTTCTTTTTCGCACCCACCCTGGATCAGTACCGGGCAGTGCTGGGCAGCGGAGCCGGCAGCTACTTCGCCAATTCGGCCATTGCCACCGGGGTCTCGACCATCCTGGTGATTGCCCTGGCGGTTCCGGCGTCCTATGCCCTGAGCATCAGGCCGGTGAAGAAAACCTCCGACGTGCTGTTCTTCTTTATTTCGACCCGCATGCTGCCCGTGGTGGCCGTCATCATGCCGATCTACGTTATTGCCGGGCAGCTGAAGGTCCTGGACAACGTGTGGACCCTGGTGGTGCTGTACACCTCCATGAACCTGCCCATCGCCGTCTGGATGATGCGTTCGTTCTTCCTCGAGGTTCCCGGCGAAGTGCTGGAGGCCGCGCAGATGGACGGCGCCGGGCTGATGAAGACGCTGTGGCGGGTGCTGATGCCCATGGTCGCCCCCGGGCTGGCCGCTACCGCCCTGATCTGCGTGATCTTCGCGTGGAACGAGTTCTTCTTCGCCCTGATCCTGACGGCCGGGAAATCGGCTACGGTCCCGGTGTTCCTGGTGTCGCAGATGACCAGCGAGGGCCTGTTCCTCGCCCAGCTCTCCGCCGCTTCCGTCCTGGCATCCCTGCCGGTGGTCCTGGCCGGCTGGGTGGCGCAGAAGCAACTGGTCCGCGGCCTGTCCATGGGCGCCGTGAAGTAGCGGAGGCGTCAGGCGGCCTTGCCGTCCCGGGCCCGGCGCGCGTTCCGGTGTGGCCGTGCGCGGTTTTTAGAGCGCCTGGTTCTGTTCCTGGACCGTGGCATTGGAGGATACCTCAAAGGTCCGCTCCGGTTCCTCCGCGCTGGCGGGATCCATCCACAAGAACTCCCAGACGTGCCCGTCCGGATCGGTGGCGGAGCCGCTGTACATCCCCGGCATCCGTTCCTCGGCCGGTGCGTACACTGCACCGCCGCCCGCTTGGCAGGCGGCCATGATCTGGTCCACTTCGTCGCGGCTCTCGCAGCTGATGCAGTTCAGCACTTCCTTGCCGGAGGACGCGAGGTGGGGGGTGTCGCCCGAGGGGAGGAAGCCCTGGTAAAAGTCCTGCTGCAGGAGCATCACCACAATGCTGTCCGAAATGACAATGGCGCTGCCCTGGTCATTGCTGAACTGGGGATCCTTGGTGAACCCGAGACCCAGATAGAAGTTTTCTGCGGTTTTCAGGTCCGCTACGGGGAGGTTTGGAAAAATCATGCGTGCCATGACCGGTCCTTTCAGAGGCGGGTGCTTTTACGTTCCCACCGCAGACTGCCGCTGACAACGGGTATCCGGAACACCTGCTTCCCGGGGGAGGAGGGGGGCAGCGGCAGCAGTGCCGATGCCGCCCGGCCGCCCGGCCGCCGCCGGAGCAGCGGGCGTCAGCGGAAGGGGAAGAACAGGTGCCCGGCCTCGGGCAGGAGCCCGGCCAGGGCGTCACGGCCGGTTTCGGGGGCGAAGCCAGTGGCCGGTCCGAAGGCAGCGGTGCGAATGGAGCGGCGTGCCGGCTCCAATCCGGGAACGGTCCGGGGAATCGATGCGTACTTTTGACGGGAGCGGGCCTGCCTGCGGTTCATTTTGTGGTCCTTTCCTGCTTCCCGGCGGAAGCTCAGGACACCAGCCAACGTGCTCAAGTGCGCTTGAGGTCAAACAGGCGTCACAGATACCGGAGGCATGCAGCGGACTGCCACACTGAACCGGTGAATGAAGCAACTCCGCGCACGATGCTCTCCATTGGCGAAGTGGCCCGTCGGGCGGGAATCTCCGTGCCGGCGGTGCGCTATTACGAAGAGCGCGGCCTGATCCGCTCGCAGCGCTCCAGCACCAACCAGCGGCTTTTCCCGCGTCACGTGCTGCGCCGGCTGGCCGTCATTTCCGCCGGGCAGCGGATGGGGCTTTCGCTTCAGGAGGTCGGTGATGCCCTGGCGGAGCTGCCGGCAGACCGCGCTCCCAGCAGGGCGGAATGGACGGCCATGAGTGCCGGGTGGTCCCGTCTGGTCGCCGCGCGGATCCGCGGCCTCCAGGTGCTGCAGGACTCCCTGGACAGCTGCATAGGCTGCGGGTGCCTTTCCCTGGAGCGGTGCGGGATCTTCAATCCGGGCGACGAAGCGGCCTCCGAAGGCGCCGGTTCACGCTGGGAACGCAGGGCGACGGCCCGGGAAGCCGGCGGCCGCCGCCCGGAAACAGATACGCCTTTGTGACGCCGCCCATGTCCGCTGTGTGCGGAAAACTGCTAATCTCGCACCTGCGAAGGCGGGCCGGAACTCCCGGTTATCTACCTGGCAGACCTGCGTCACAGTGCATCAGGACCCAAGGAGAAGCCACATGGACAACACTTCGGACGGCGTTTACCTGGCCCAGGCCATCCGCCTGGCCACCGACAACGTCGCGGACGGCGGCGGACCGTTCGGTGCCGTCATTGTCACCGCGGAAGGTGCCGCCTTTGAAGGTGTCAACCGGGTGACAGCCAACAACGATCCCACCGCGCATGCCGAAGTCACCGCGATCCGCAACGCCTGCTCCACCCTGGGTACGTTCGACCTGACCGGCGCCGTGCTGTACACCAGCTGCGAGCCCTGCCCCATGTGCCTGGCCTCGGCGCTGTGGGCTCGGGTGGACCGCGTGGTCTTCGCGGCGGACCGGCACGACGCCGCCAGTGCCGGCTTCGACGACGCCGCGTTTTATGAATACTTCGAAACACCGCTGGAGCAGCGCTCCATGCAGGTGAAGCAGCTGGACGTGGCGGACGCGCCCGCCATGGCACCCTTCAATGCGTGGACGGCCGCGGCCGACCGCGTCGACTACTAGGACAGGCCACGTGCCGGCCGCCCCGGTGCGGCCGGCACGTACCTACAGGGGCATCCTGGCGCCGATGGTCTTGGAGTAGCAGGTAGACCCCTCGGAGCGGAGGTACGGGCCGAAATTCGGGACCACCTTGTAGCCGCCGTTTTCGTAGAACCGCCGCCCGTCGGGCTGAGCCGAGCCGGCTTCGGCCGTGAGCACGGCGTACCCCATCTGTTTGGCGCGCGCCTCCAGAGCCGCGAGGATCGCCGTCGCAACCCCTGACCCGCGCGCATATGGCAGGACGTACACCCGCTTGATTTCCGCCGTCGCCGGATCCATGTGCCGCAACCCGCCGCAGCCCAGGGGCTGGCCGGTGCTGCGCTCATAGGCCACCAGGAACACGGCCGAGTCGGCGGCGCCGGGCGGATGCGGGTCATGTGCCGCGGTCCCGTAGCGTGCGTCGAGTTCCGCCTGCTGGGCCTCGCGCAGGTCCGCTCCCACCGGGTTGCTCCACGGCACTTCGCGGATTCTCAGGTGCGGGGTTGAGTAGGGACGGAAACCGGAAACTCCCGAAAAATCTCGCAAATCCGACATGCTGCCTCCAGCGGCCAACGGGTATGGCTCCACGCTAGGAGCGGCTGGTTTCCACGGTGTTTCCGTGATGTGGCTGACGGGCAAAAGGAATGTTCCGGACGTGCGAACCGTGCGAGAATAGTGGCGATGTCAAGCCTCGAAACTTCCCCCGCCAAAAAGCCGCGCACTGCCCGCGCGCTTCCCACCGCCACCGGACCCCAGGTCCGCCCTGCCACGGAGGGTTGGGAACAGGCCAAGGAACCGGACGGCCGCCCGCTGCTGCAGTTCAAGTCGCCGCGCGTATCCCAGCCGCCGGCGCACCTGGCCGACATGACGCTGGCCGAGCGCCAGGAGAAGGTGAAGTCCCTGGGCCTGCCCGGCTTCCGCGCCAAGCAGCTCTCGGTGCACTACTTCCAGCACTACACCACCGACCCCGAGGCCATGAGCGACCTGCCCAAGGAACGCCGGGCCGAGATCGCCGCGGAAATGTTCCCTCCGCTGCTCACCGAGGTCAAGCGCCTGACCACGGACAACGGGGACACCATTAAGTTCCTGTGGCGGCTCTTCGACGGTTCCCTCGTGGAGTCGGTGCTGATGCGCTACCCCGGCCGGATCACCCTGTGCGTGTCCAGCCAGTGCGGCTGCGGCATGAACTGCCCGTTCTGCGCCACCGGCCAGGCCGGCCTGACCCGGAACATGTCCACCGCGGAAATCCTGGACCAGATTGTCCAGGCCAACCGGGTGATCAAGGAAGGCGGCCTGGGCGGCAAGCGGCGCGACGGCGGCCACGACGCCGAGCGTGTCACCAACATCGTGTTCATGGGCATGGGTGAGCCGCTGGCCAACTACAAGCGCGTGATGAACGCCGTGCACCGGATGGCCGCCGAGGTCCCCGAGGGCCTGGGCATGAGCGCCCGCAACATCACGGTCTCCACCGTGGGTCTGGTCCCGGCCATCAAGAAGCTCGCCGAGGAGAACATCCCGGTGACCTTCGCGCTGAGCCTGCACGCCCCGGACGATGAGCTGCGCGATGAGCTGATCCCGGTCAACAGCCGCTGGAAGGTGGACGAGGCGCTGGATGCCGCGTACAACTACTACCGCGTCACCGGCCGCCGGGTGTCCATTGAGTACGCGCTGATTAAGGACATGAACGACCACGCCTGGCGTGCGGACCTGCTGGCCAAGAAGCTCAACGCCCGCGGCCGCGGCTGGGTGCACGTGAACCCCATTCCGCTGAACCCGACGCCCGGCTCCATCTGGACCTCTCCTGAGCCGGAGGTCATCTCCGAATTCATCAACCACCTGATCGACGCCGGTATCCCCACCACTGTCCGGGATACCCGCGGCAAGGAGATCGACGGCGCCTGCGGCCAGCTCGCTGCCGCGGACTAGTTTCGCGTATTAACGACGACGGCGGGGCCGGGCACAGTGCCCGGCCCCGCCCACGGGGGTTGGGGGCCCCCCCGCCACCCGGGGTACCCCCCCCCCC